>NZ_JAGXKC010000160.1:0-616 GCF_019091045.1 Stenotrophomonas sp. GbtcB23
ATTGACGCTCCAGCTCTTTGCAAAGCTCTTGCCGAGCATATCCAGCGTCTCCGCATCGATATCCGGCCGGGCCTTGGCCATGGCCGTCGTCCAGGTTGCCGGGTTGGCGGCAAAATCGCGCGATGCCTTGATCAGGGCGGTGATCACTTTCTTGACGTCGTCATGGCGTTCCTTGAGCACCTTAGCCGTCACGATATTGACCTTGCTGACCACCGGCGCGGCGGCATAATAATCGTCCTGGGACACCAGGACACGCAGGCCAGACCTATCAGGCATGGCCGCCCACGTGCCGATCGACATAGTCGTGGCATCGATCTGGCCGGCGGCCAGCGCCTGGGCCCGCTGGTTGGGCTGGCCCAGGGAAACGAAATCGATGCGGCCTGCATCGACACCCTGCTTCTGCAGCACGCGAATGCTGAGGGAATGGTCGAGACTGCCAGGTCGTCCGATTCCGAAGCTCTTGCCGGTGAGGTCGGCGGGTGCGGCGACATTCTCCTTGGAAGCGATCAGATAGGGCAACGACTTGTTCGGCGAAACGACGGCTCTCAGATCGCTGGAGCCGCCAGCGACGAGAAGCAGCAGCGCGTCGGTGCCGATATTGGCCATGTCGCCTTCG
>NZ_JAGXKC010000161.1:0-614 GCF_019091045.1 Stenotrophomonas sp. GbtcB23
GATTCAACCTCCATTCTGGGCAGCAAAATCGAGATCAAGGACAAGTCCCTTTGCGAGCATGCAGGCAGCCTTGATCAGATCAGTGCCAACGAGGGGTTTCTTTTCCTTCTGTTCTACTTTTGTCTGTTCTCGACCGACCTGACGCCCCGCTTTTTCGCAATTGACAACGTGGACGCTTCACTTAATCCCAAGCTGTGTGCGCATTTGGTTAGGGAGATGGTCAAGCTCGCAAGCAGTAATGAGAAGCAAGTCATCCTAGCGACACACAATCCCGCGCCGCGCGATGGCGTCACTCTCGACGATGACGAGCAGCGCCTGTTCGTGATCTCCGGTGGAGATGAGGGCGAGACCGAGATTCGTCGCATCAAGCAGAAGGATGGCAGCGCCGCGGACGTGAAGCTCTCAAACGCCTTCATCAACGGATAACTGGGCGGACTGCCGAAGAACTTCTGATCATGGACGACATCGAACTCAGGTTTGCGCTGGTCACCGAAGGCATTACGGATCAGGTGGCGCTGGAGGCCATTCTTAAAGGTCACTACAAGCGCTTCGATGGGGACATCGAGGTTGTGGTGAATCCCATCCAGCCGATCCGCGATGCCACTGATGCTGCT
>NZ_JAGXKC010000162.1:0-601 GCF_019091045.1 Stenotrophomonas sp. GbtcB23
CGCTGAGGCGGGGCTACGACTTCGCTATGAGTTCACCCGAAAGTTCGCTCCCTACATCGGCGTGGTGTACGAGCGCGCGTTTGGCAATACCGCAGACATGCGACGCGAGCATGGCGAGTCCTTTGAAGACACGCGCTTGGTCATCGGCCTTCGTACCTGGTTCTAAGGGGAACTGACAATGAAATCCAACAAAAAGATGTGGGTATGGCTCGGTGCCGGCGTGGCATTGGTTGCGGTGGCCGCAACCGCCACGGTCTCTCTGGGCGTGTACAACGTGGCCGCCGACGATCCGCATAGTCGCCCGGTGTATGCGCTACTTGAAACGGCGCGCGAGCGTTCCATTGAGGTGCGCGCCGCCAAGCTTCAGCTACCCACGAACCTTGATGATCCTGAGCGTATCCGCCAGGGTGCGGGCAACTACAACGCCATGTGCGTGACCTGCCATCTTTCACCAGACGCGGCGGCCACCGAGATGAGCATGGGCCTGTACCCCGCGCCACCGAACCTAAGCAAACAGCCGGTCGCTCCAGCTGAGGCGTTCTGGGTGATCAAGCACGGCATCAAGGCCAGCGGCATGCCCGCTTGGGGCGGCAGCATGGAC
>NZ_JAGXKC010000163.1:0-594 GCF_019091045.1 Stenotrophomonas sp. GbtcB23
CCCTCGTGAAGTTTCAGCGACGCCGATTGGACGCTTCCAGTAGAGGCGAATTCATGAAAGCACCTTCTTACCGGCTCGATGTCACGTGTCGTCATGCATCGCTGATACAGGTCCCCAAGGATTTCAATCTCACCTTCGCCCGCAGTGGGATTTGTGATGGTATCTACCTCGTGATCTCCGACGTCGGTGTAGCGACTAAGCATAAGCATGAAGTCTCCGCTGTCTGCATATAGTGCCAGTTCGTAGACTCCAACCTCAGGCACGGGATCTTCACTCAGGCTAACAATTCCGCTCATTGCCGAAAATAGCTGCAGCGTAGCGTCAATCTCTTCATTGGAAGGATCATTCCGAACTGGCAGCCGCGTGCGCGCAGTATCCGAACTTACGTAGAATCCGGCTAGTTTCCCGATTGCTTCTCTCTGATTGAGCGCATACCCTGGGTCCAATAGCAGGTCATTGGTAGACCGGTCTTGTTGTCAACCGCTCTGACACTAAGGGAATTCAAGCCAGCAGCCTGGCCCGCCGCAGCGATGTCGCCCTTACAGAACCCGCAGACGTCTTTTTTTTCCGGAGACAGAGATGCTCATGTCCGCA
>NZ_JAGXKC010000164.1:0-592 GCF_019091045.1 Stenotrophomonas sp. GbtcB23
AACAGGCGCATGCTGCCGCCCCTACCCTGCAGGTGCGCCGATCCCAGATCGATGCAAGTACCGAAGAAGCCACGCGTGCCGGCGCGTTGCCCGATCCACGTCTGATCGTGGGGCTGGCGAACTGGCCCGTCAGCGGACCCGATGCCTTCAGTCTGCGGGCAGACGAGATGACCACCCAGCAAGTCGGGCTGATGCAGGAGTTTCCTGCCCGTGCGAAACGACGTGCCGAGCAAGCGCTGGCTCAAGCGACGCTGGCACAAGCGCGCTCACTGTCGATGGTCGAACAGCAGATGGTGGTCCAAGCGGCCGCGCAGGCCTGGATCGAGCTGTGGAGTACGCAGCAAGCCGTAGATGCGTTGGAAGGTTTGCGCGAGCCGGCGCGCATAGCCGAGCGTGCGGCGCGTGCTCGCTTGGCAGGTGGCACGGCCGGGGCCAGTGACGTGCTTGCCGCCCAGGCCGCCCTACTGCAGTTGGACAATCGCCTGGAGCAGGTACATGCGGAGCACGCCGCGGCGCAGGCCGGCCTGGCGCGGTGGTTGGGTATTGCACCAGAGGCGATCTTGGCCAGTGGTACGGCGCCGGATTTTTCGCA
>NZ_JAGXKC010000165.1:0-591 GCF_019091045.1 Stenotrophomonas sp. GbtcB23
GCTCGTGCCACCGCAGCAGCGATCAGCCTACCCATCGAGGGAATGACCTGCGCGAGCTGCGTCGGCCGAGTCGAGGCCGCCCTGGCCAAGGTGCCGGGCGTGGACAGCGTGTCAGACAATCTCGCCACCGAGCGAGCGGACATTCGCCTGAACCGTCCTGTCGATCGCATGGCGCTGATCCAGGCGATCGAGAAGGTAGGGTACGACGTGCCTCAGGGCACCATCGAGCTGGCGATCGGGGGCATGACCTGCGCTTCGTGCGTGGGCCGCGTCGAGAAGGCGCTCAAGGCGGTGCCGGGCGTCACTGAGGCTGTGGTCAATCTGGCGACCGAGCGCGCTACCGTGCGTGGCGTAGCATCCGTGCAGGATCTGATTGCTGCTGTCGATAAGGTCGGCTACGAGGCCAGCCCGGTCGATACAGGCATGCAGGCCGACGAGGAAGCTGCCGAGAAAAAGGACGCCGAGCGCGCCGAACTCAAGCGCGACCTGACCCTGGCCGCCGTGCTGGCGCTGCCTGTGTTCGTGCTCGAAATGGGCTCGCACATGATTCCCGGCATGCACGAGTGGGTGGCTTCCACCATTGGCATCCAG
>NZ_JAGXKC010000166.1:0-587 GCF_019091045.1 Stenotrophomonas sp. GbtcB23
CCTCGTTGATGACCACCTTTGTTTTGAGCCTAACAGTGACGTAGATGACAAAGCACATTGTTGGCTGTCCGGCTGGTTCTAGGGGCTCACCAAACTCATCTACGACCACGATGCGAAAAAGGGATAAACCACTATTCGGATCGAATGACTTTGGCACCAAAGTCTCAGACGATATTTTGCGCCTTTGGGCGATCTGCTTCGCTCGCTCTGGAGAATCCGGAGCCTTTGGCACCCAAAGCTCTTTCACATCCGCCGAAACTATTGACCATCCTCTGCTCTCCGATCTTGAAGCCAGATCATCGAAGCCTCCTTCCGCCAGCCCGACCAGACCAGGAATCTTGACGACAACAACAACGAGTCCATCGTTTTGCCAACTGCCATCTGGGGCTTGAATTTGCCTGTGGCCGATCACGACTTTACCTGGCATGACCACCTCTCCCTTTATGTTCTTCAAATCCGCCTTAATGAACGACATTTTTCGAGCGTGACTTCAGCTAGTTGAGGGGAACTGCTATCGAATGGAGCGATGGAGTTAAGCCGCTGCGCAGCCTCTAGGAACGGCAAGTGTCAGAATACTGATTTCATGG
>NZ_JAGXKC010000167.1:0-572 GCF_019091045.1 Stenotrophomonas sp. GbtcB23
GGACCGGCGCGAATGTGCCCAGCTTGGCCGACCCGGTCGACACCGTCACCACGAAGGACCGGCGTGCGCTGGTCACGGTGGTGATCAGGGGAACGCCCTATGTCGTCGATATTGGACTGCACATGCTCAAGCCGCATGAGCTGTACCAGGCTCAGGGCCTCCCTGCGGGTTACATCATCAACCGCACCGCTAACAGCACACCGCTCACCCCGAGCGCCGCAGTGCGCATGGTCGGCAACAGCGTCAGCCCACCCCCGCTGCGCGCATTGGCCGAGGCCAATCTCGATATGGCAACGTTTGAATTGGCGACGGCCGCATGAAACTGGAAACGCTCGCTCTGCAAACGAGTCTAGGACCGCGCATCCACTGCCCATCAGTCGCGGATAGACCAAAGCCCACAATCCCTGAACAGTACAGTCCAAGCAGCCGCCGCTCCCTTCAAGACATCGGCCACGTCGAGAACTTGGCCATCGGAGAAGACTCTCAAATCGTGCCAGGACTCGCCACTAGCTCGGTTGGTGCCCGGGACAAGCTGAAGCACGTGAACGGGATGCGTCGTGAGGACATCGGGA
>NZ_JAGXKC010000168.1:0-570 GCF_019091045.1 Stenotrophomonas sp. GbtcB23
TACGAACACAGCCTGGGGCTTACATAATATACATTATGCGAAATTGCGTTTTTGACCCGTCTGCGACTTCGCGTGCGTCGCATGACCCTCTATTACGACGGCTCCGGCTGTACGTCATCAGACACTTCTGCCCCGTTGAGGTAGAGATTCTGGTTCGCGAGGCAGACATTGTTGGACCGCCGTAAGCCATCGCAGATATTTCTGGGTGTTAGTTGTCTGGATGAACAAAGTTCCGCCCTTTGATCGCCTGGGTGCGCCGGGTTCAAATGCAGCTGTCTGACGCGGACAAGTTGCCCCTTTCACAGCTGAAACTGCCCCATTCTGCTCCGGAAACCCGCCCATCTTTCCGCGAGTCTTCGGACAAGCCGCCCCTAATTTGGCGGAACTACGCATTACTTGCCCCGAATTCTTCTGGAGCTCGTTGGTCGCAGGACCTCCAAGTAGCTGCCTTGCTGTGGGCCAGCTTTCAGATGCAGCCATATCGCCCGCAGAGTTCTGCCATAGAGCCCTCAGCCTACGTTAGATCGGGTGCCTTTCCGGATAAATTTCCTGCAAGTTCTTCCGATTTGG
>NZ_JAGXKC010000169.1:0-562 GCF_019091045.1 Stenotrophomonas sp. GbtcB23
ATCCTGTCTGGGGATGCGAACCAGCTAGATGTGCACCTGACGCTGGTAGAGAAGTCGATGCCAATCGCAGGATCTGAGATGCGATTGAGTTGTCATTGCCTCTCGGTAGATGCAAACGGGCGGGTCAAGGTGTCGCGACTTGTTGAGTACCTTCGTCTTGTACTAACGGACTACGCAATACCGCGGAGCAAGATCGAGGCGGCGCGATAGCGGGACGCTGAATTTAAAAGCTCTGCGGCCATGAACTCGCTTCTTTTTGAAGCTCGAAATCTGTTTACCGACTTGAAGAATAGTGGCGAGGGTGGGGAGATGCTGCTTTATGACCACGCGCAGCATTATCTCAGCCTTCCGCAAGTGCTCTGCAAGATGGATCTAAAGACAGACTCGAAGATGCACTACCACGGTGCAGACGGTGTGTACGCGGGGGTTACAGATGACGGTGTTCTCAAGCACTACTGGGGGGAGCCCAAGGCCTATGCGACACCCGGCGCAGCAATATCTGCTTGTCTCCGCTCACTTGCCCCATTCCTTTCACAAGAGGAGAGCGAAGAGGCAGAGCGAG
>NZ_JAGXKC010000017.1:0-16665 GCF_019091045.1 Stenotrophomonas sp. GbtcB23
GGCGACGCTGCTCTGGTATCTGTTTGTCGGCAGGCAAGTGCTCTGCCAGCACAGCCGTCGCAGTCACGCTTAGCAGATGCCTGGCCTGTTCTCCCTCCTCTCGCCACTCGCCAGCTCCTGCAGACGCTCCATCAGGCAGGCGAATGGCGAGGAGCCCGCCTTCCGGAAGGCCATGGGCTGCCTCCGGGCGATGCCACGGATAGCCGTCGAGGTCGGTGATGTGAAACGCATAGGGCGCAAGACTCGACCTACCGACAATCTCCACTGCACGCCTGCTGCCGGCAAGTAGGATCTTGTCTGCGGACCAGGTCATTCGGTGCACCATTCAATGCAATGAGGCGCCGCAAGCCCGCCTGGTCGCTCACATCGCATACTGCGCCACGCCATTGCCGAACGACCAGTTCTCGCGCTTCACCTCCACCAGGTTGATGAAGACATCCTCAAGGCGAATGCCCACCGCTTCGTGCAGGCCATGGGCTACGGCGCCGTAGAACGCTTTCTTCTGCTCCAAGGTGCGGCCCTCGTTCCAGGTGACCTGGATGCAGATGAAGTCATCCGTGCGCGCAATGCCCAGGTAGCCGGGATCGTAGATGAGCCCATCCGGTTCGTGCTCCTGGATGATCTGGAAGCGATCGTCCTTGGGCACCCCGATACTGAGCATGGCGTCATATACCACCTGGCCAACCTGCTGGCGGTAGGCGGCGGTCTTGCCTTTGCGGAGGTCAATGCGGGCCAGCGGCATGGCGGACTCCTCGCGGATAGGTGTGCCTGGCAATGGAAGCACATGGGCGGGTGCGGTGCCACCACATGGCGCTGCGTGGGGGCCCGCCCAGCCTCGGTCCTCAGCGGTCCTTTACTTGCGCGCGCCACGTGATGGGCTTGTCTGCCGCCGTGGCCTGGTCTTTGAACTGGCCGTCGTTCCACAGCGGCCTGACGGTGATCTGGCCGTGGACCACTTCGATACGAATATGGACACCCACTTCAAAGCCGAACCTGCGCAGCCAGGTGCCGCGCAGCATCACAAAGGGAACGGGGCCAACGTGGTCGCGGTCGCGCTCGGAGATCTGCGGAACCGCACGTACGTTGTTGATCTGGCTGTACTGCATCCACCGCTCACGCGGGGCGCGTTGGTCTTCAGTCGGCTGGGCCGGGTCGCTCTTCATGGTTTGCCTCCAAACGGGGAATGGCCCCCGCCGGTGAGGGCGAGGGCGTCGGGAGGTCAAAAACCGTGCATAACCAGACGGCGGGCGTATTCCCCCGTGAAGGGTCTTGTATTAACCACCCTCCCGACATGGGGCATCCACTATTTTCGGTTATGCGGAGTTTTTGAGCTCCGGCACCCACCTTGCAGACCTCGCCCGCGCAACACAAAACGATTGTTTCTGTTGAATTTTCGATTTCAGTAGGCAGAGCCTACTGATTGACGCGTCCAGTCCGTTGCAGCATTCCGAATGCTGTTTCTGTGTGAACCACCCCACAGATCTCACCCACCCCCGTACAGCTTCTCCGCGCTCTGGAACAGGATCCAGCTTGTCGCAATGAACTTGTCCCCGCCCTGCGGCCGGTTGCCCCGGTGGGTGTGGGTGAATGCGGTAGGCGCAATCAGCAGGCTGCCGGTACGCGGGGCGATCTTCCGGTCCTGGAACAGGAACTCGGTTTCACCGGCGTCGAACTCGTCGTTGAGGTAGAGCGTCCACAGCAGGTGCCGGTGCAGGGTCTCCGCACCGGGGTCGCGCGGGTACAGCTCGCAGTGCCAATAGGGGTAACCGCCCTCGCCCGCCGCGTACCACTGCAGGTTGATGGCGCCCGGGCGCAGGCACGTACGGGCCAGTTCGGACAGCGCGTTGTCGTCCATGCCGGGGAAATCTTCAGCCTTCAGGCGGCGCGCGGTGCCATCGTTGTCTTGAACCTGCAACATCAGCGGGGAGATCAGCGCCTGTGGATAACGGCGTAGATAAGTCAAAACCCCGCTGAATACTGCCTGTTGCAGCTGGATTTCCACCTGGCGCCACTCGGGACGCCCACTTATGCGCAGATCCTTGCTGTGCTTGAGTTCCGGGAACACGCCGCTGCCTACTTCGCCGGGCTTCAACTGTGCGCTGGCGCGCATCCGGGCCTGTATGGCGGCGCAGGTCTCAACGGGGATGGCGTTGTGGATTACTTCGATGAAGTCGAGCGGGGTATCGGCCGGCATGGGGTCATCCGTGGGCGTTTCAGCCCGATGGTGACCTGTGTTGGTGCAGGTGTCACCCCGTTGCCATGATTGGGAACGGGGTCACAAAGGGTCGCGCTACGTCAGGCCCGGGCGTCGTGCTCGCGGTGGTAGCGGGTGGCTTCGGCCACTTCGTTGCGCGAGCCGAGGAACACCGGCACGCGCTGGTGCAGGTGGTCGGGCTGGATGTCCAGGATGCGCTCGCGGCCGGTGGTGGCGGCGCCGCCGGCTTGTTCCACCAGCAGGCCCATGGGGTTGGCTTCGTACATCAGGCGCAGCTTGCCGGCCTTGCTGGGGTCCTTCTTGTCCCACGGGTAGATGAAGATGCCGCCGCGGGTAAGGATGCGGTGCACGTCGGCCACCATGCTGGCAATCCAGCGCATGTTGAAGTTCTTGCCGCGCGCGCCTTCCTTGCCGGCCAGCAGGTCCTGCACGTAGCCCTGCATCGGGGATTCCCAGTGGCGCTGGTTGGACATGTTGATGGCAAATTCCTGGGTGTCTTCGGGAATCGTCATGCCGCGCTGGGTGAGCACGAATTCGCCGGTTTCGCGGTCCAGGGTGAACGAATGGGTGCCGTGGCCGGTGGTGAGCACCATCTGCGTGCTGGGGCCGTAGATGCAGTAGCCCGCCGCGATCTGGGCAGTGCCGGGCTGCAGGAAGCTCTCGTCGGTGGGCTGTTCGGTGCCCGCCGGGCTGCGCAGCACCGAGAAAATGGTACCGACCGAGACGTTCACGTCGATGTTGGAGCTGCCATCGAGGGGATCGAACAGCAGCAGGAAGTCGCCGCGCGGGTAGGTGTCCGGCACGGGCTGGCAGTGGTCCATTTCCTCGGAGGCACAGGCCGCCAGGTGGCCGCCCCAGGCGTTGGCCTCGAGCAGGATCTCGTTGCTGATCACATCGAGCTTCTTCTGCGCCTCGCCCTGGACGTTGCCGGTACCGGCATCGCCGAGCACGCCGCCCAGCGCGCCCTTGCTGACCGCGATGGAGATGTTGGTGCAGGCGCGGCCAACCACTGCGATGAGCTGGCGCAGGTCGGCATTGATGCGGCCTGCGTGCTGCTCTTCAATCAGGTACCGGGTAAGCGACGTACGGGACATGGAATGGCTGCCAAAGACATTTCGGGGGCCGTATTGTGGCCCGTTCGGCAGGGCATTACGAGGCAACCGGGACACGTAACCGGTTTCAACCTGCCTGCACGAAAAGAAAAGCGGCCGCACGTGGCGGCCGTCCTTCATTTCACCGTTGCAGCAGCTCAGCCCTTGGCGACGGTCGACACGGCCTTGGCCACGTACTCCAGGTTGCCCTGGTTCAGCGCGGCCACGCAGATGCGGCCGGTGCCGACGGCGTAGATGCCGTACTCGTCGCGCAGGCGGTCCACCTGCGCGCGGCTCAGGCCCGAATACGAGAACATGCCGGCCTGGTCGTTGATGAAGGCGAACTCCGGCGCACCGGCGGCCACCAGCTTGTCCACCAGGCCGTGGCGCAGGGCGTGGATGCGCTCGCGCATCTCGGTCAGTTCCTGCTCCCACAGCTGGCGCAGCTCGGGGCTGGTCAGCACGCCGGCCACCAGGGCCGCGCCGTGGGTGGAGGGGCTGGAGTAGATGGTGCGGATGATGCGCTTGACCTGCGACTGCACGGCCTTGGCGGCGTTCGCATCCGGGGCCACCACCGACAGCGCGCCCACGCGTTCGCCATACAGCGAGAACGACTTGGAGTACGAGTTGGCGACCACGAAGCTGTCGATGCCGGCCTCGGCGATGATGCGCACGGCGGCGCCATCTTCGTCGATGCCCTTGTCGAAGCCCTGGTAGGCCATGTCGATGAACGGGAACAGCTGGCGTTCCTTCAGCAGCTCGGCCACCTGCTTCCACTGGGCCACGGTGAGGTCGGCGCCGGTGGGGTTGTGGCAGCAGGCGTGCAGCAGCACCACGGTGCCCGGCTGCAGCTTGTTCAGGTCAGCCAGCATGCCGGCGAAATCCACGCCGTGGGTGGCCGGGTCGAAGTAGGCGTACTCGACCACTTCAAAGCCAGCCGCGCAGAACACCGCGCGATGGTTTTCCCAGCTCGGGTTGCTGATGGCGATGGTGGCGTGCGGCAGCAGGCGGTGCAGCAGGTCCGCGCCCACGCGCAGGGCACCGCTGCCACCGATGGTCTGCGAGGTGGCCACGCGGCCGGCGGCCAGCAGCGGCGAATCTTTGCCGAAGACCAGTTCGCGGGTGGCCTGGGTGTAGGCAGGCAGGCCGTCGATCGGCAGGTAGCCGCGCGGTTTGGCTTCGCCAGCCAGCTGCTGCTCGATCTGCTTCACGGCGCGAAGCAGCGGAATGCGGCCGCTTTCGTCGTAATAGATGCCCACGCCCAGGTTGACCTTGGTGGGGCGGCTGTCGGCGTTGTATGCCTCGGTCAGGCCCAGGATCGGGTCGCCCGGGACCAGTTCCACATTTGCAAAGAAGGACACGGCGGTACTCATTCGGATGACGGATGGGGGAGGTTGGCGCGAAACTACCTCATCGTAACAAAGCCTCGGCGTGGGCGCGGCGGCTGCCGTCACGCTTGGGACCGTACCCTGTCGTGCGGTGCTCATTTTCTGGAGATTCCCCTCTGCGCATGTTCCGTCCTACCCCCCTGGCGTACTGGTGTGCGCTGCTTTCGGCCACCGCCCTGCCGAACCTGGCACAGGCCCAGGCTGCCCCGGTTTCCGCTGCCCCGATCGAGCGGCTGCCCACGGTTCAGGTGCAGGCCGCACGGGGCCAGCAGGTGGCCGATGTGGATCTGCCGGCCTCGCTCAGCACGGTGTGGCTGGATGACGATGCCAACGGCACCCTGGCCCAGATCGGTGACGCATTGAGCGGGGTGCCCGGCGTGGTCGCGCGCGACCGCCAGAACCTGGCCCAGGACACCCAGCTTTCCATCCGTGGCTTCGGCGCGCGTTCCACCTTCGGGGTGCGTGGGGTGCGGGTGCTGGTGGACGGGGTGCCGGCCACCATGCCCGATGGGCAGGGTCAGCTCTCGCACGCCAGCATGCTTTCCGCCCAGCGCGTGGAGGTGCTGCGCGGGCCGTTCTCGGCGCTGTACGGGAACTCGTCCGGCGGCGTGGTGCAGGTGTGGAGCGCCGATGGCCAGGCCGGCGATCCGTGGCGGCTGCGGGTGGCTGGCGGCAGCGACGGCACGCTCAGCGCCGGGGCGCAGCTGCGCGGCGAGCAGGGCCCGGTGCGCTACAACGTGGCGGCCAACCACTTCCGCACCGATGGCTGGCGCGAGCACAGCGCAGCGCGCCGCGAATCGGTGAACGCGCGGCTGGGCACCGACGTGGGCGGCGGCCAGCTGGACCTGGTGCTGAACTACTTCGATTCGCCCGACGCGCAGGACCCGCTGGGCCTCACCCGCGAGCAGGTGCGGCAGGACCCGCGCCAGGCCACGGCGGTGGCCACCCAGTACAACACCCGGAAATCGGTGCGCCAGGCGCAGGCCGGGCTGGTGTTCACCCGCACCCAAGGGGCCCAGACCTGGCGCGCGATGGGCTATGCCGGGCAGCGCAGCGTGGAGCAGTTCCTGGCCATTCCGCCGGGGCCGCAGGCCAACCCGCTGCATGCCGGCGGGGTGATCGACCTGGACGGCGGCTATGGCGGGCTGGACCTGCGCTGGGCCTGGCAGGGAGAGTGGGCCGGGCGGCCGCTGGAAGTGGTGATCGGCGCCAATGCCGACCAGCAGCAGCAGGATCGACGCGGTTATGAGAATTTCGTCGGCGATACGCTGGGTGTGCGCGGCGCACTGCGGCGCGACCAGGCCGACCGGGTCCGCAACGTAGACCAGTTCGCGCAGGCGTTCTGGCAGTGGGCGCCGCGCTGGTCGCTGCTGCTGGGCGTGCGCCACAGCGAGGTGCGGTTCCGCTCCAACGACCACTACGTCACCGCGCGCAACCCGGACGACAGCGGCGCGCGCGACTACGCGGCCACCACGCCGGTGGCCGGGGTGGTGTTCCACGCCAGCGATGCCTGGCGGGTGTATGCCTCGGCTGGACGCGGGTTCGAAACGCCCACCTTCAACGAACTGGGCTACCGGTCAGATGGCGCGGCCCGGTTGGCGCTCAACCTCTCGGCCGCCCGCAGCCGGAACCTGGAGCTGGGCGGCAAGTGGCGCGGTGCCGGTGGCGCGTCCTTCGATGCGGCGGTGTTCCGCGCCGATACTGATGACGAGCTGGCGGTGGCCAGCAACACCAACGGGCGCAGCACCTACCGCAACATCGGCAGGACCCGCCGGCAGGGCGTGGAAGCCAGCCTGCAGCTGCCGATCACCGCAGCGCTGGAGGCCAGCCTGGCCTACACCTACGTGCAGGCCACGGTGCGCGAGCCGTATCTGGTGTGCGCGGGCACCGGCTGCGCCCTCCCCAACACGGTGGTGGCGGCCGGCTCACGCCTGCCCGGCGTGCCGGAGCAGCAGTGGTTCGGGCGGCTGCAGTACCAGCCCGGCGCGTGGCAGTGGGCGGGCGAGGTGGTGGCGTCAAGCGATACGGTGGTGAACGACCTGGCCACCGACCAGGCGCCGGGGTATGCCCTGTTCAATCTGGAAGCGGCCCGCAGGTGGACCACCGCGCAGGGCGCGCTGCGGGTGTTCGCGAGGGTGGACAACGTGCTGGACCAGCGTTACATCGGCTCGGTGATCGTCAACGACGGCAACCAGCGGTTCTTCGAACCGGGGCCGGACCGACGCTACAGCGTGGGCGTGCA
Organism: Stenotrophomonas sp. GbtcB23; assembly: GCF_019091045.1. NCBI lineage: Bacteria > Pseudomonadati > Pseudomonadota > Gammaproteobacteria > Lysobacterales > Lysobacteraceae > Stenotrophomonas > Stenotrophomonas sp. GbtcB23. The sequence goes on from NZ_JAGXKC010000017.1 coordinate 6,937, forward strand.
GTGGGCGTGGCAATGATCCCCGCCCACCCTGCCCCATTCACTTGGGAATCTTGGCCGGCACGAACGGCGACGTAGGGTCACTGGCGGGGAACGTCTCCTCCAATGCCTCGTCCTGATTGTCGCTCTCATGCGCCTTGCGCGCGGCGCGGTGGTGCTCGTGCTCATCCCCGCCCGGGTGCGGCGCGGCGGCCGGGTCCTTGCGGTCGCGGGAGGGGTGTACCTCACCGGCGTGGACCGGGTCGATGCCGGTGCGCATGTGCTCGGGCGCTTCGGAGGGCGACATGCCGGCGCCGCGGTCTTCTTCGTTCTGCAGGTCGTGCTTGGCGCGCTGTTCGCCCGGTACCGGGGCGGTGGCTTCGCGCAGGGGATCGCGTTGCATGGTGGTGGTCTCCGTGGAGGGTTGGCTGGACTGTACGCACCCCCGAGGGGAGGCCGACGTGAAGCGCAGCGCGCCGATCTCAACGGATCTGTCACGGCTGGATAACGGCGGCGGGGCTATTCCTGCCAACCCCCACCGCTGCCGGAGACGTGCCATGCCCCGCCTGGATCGCCGTACCGCACCCGCGCTGTTCAACGCCTACCTGCAGCCGGACCGGAACGCGCGCCGCGGCCGTCGTCCGCGCGCCGAAGAGCCGGAGGCCGTTGCGCAGGACTATCTGCAGTACATGCGCAGCGATTACGAACGCCGCCGCAGTCAGGGAAGGCGCAGCTGGAAGGATCTGTACCCGGCGTATGCCTTCGCGCTGACCACCCACTACGCAGACTGGCCGCGTGGCAGCGACGACGACACCGACGGCGAGCTGGCCGAGCACTGGGAACAGATGCGCGGCCAGTCACGGCTGGGCTGGCAGCAGGCGCGCGCGATCGTCGAGGACGCCTGGATGGCGCTGGACCACATGCCCGCCGCCGCAGTGCACGGCCAGCTGCAGTAAGCGGCGCGTGCAGCCGGCCTTTACGGGCCGGACACGGGCGTTTCACGCCCTGCGCGGTACAGCTGGCCTCCCGCCTTGCACTGGAGTGGCGCCGCCATGGCCCGACCGATCTGGACTGGAACCCTGTCATTCGGGCTGCTGAATGTGCCGGTGTCGCTGATGTCGGGCGAGCGCAAGACCGACCTCAGCTTCCGCATGCTCGATTCACGCGACCGCAAGCCGATCCGCTTCGAGCGGGTCAACGCCGATACCGGCGAAGAAGTGCCGTGGAAGGACATCGTCAAGGCCTACGAATACGACAAGGGCAGTTATGTCGTGCTGGATGAGGCCGATATCAAATCGGCCGCGCCGGAAAGCCACGAAACCGTGGAAGTAGAAAGCTTCGTCGACGCCAGCCAGATCGACCCGCGCTACTTCGAAAAGCCCTACCTGCTGGTACCGGGCAAAAAGGCCGAGAAGGGCTACGTGCTCCTGCGCGAAACCCTGCGCAGCACCGGCAAGGTGGGGATTGCCCGCGTGGTGGTGCGCACCCGCGAATACCTGTGCGCGGTGATGCCGCACGAGCATGCGCTGGTGCTGCTCATTCTGCGCTACCCGCAGGAGCTGGTGGACCCGGAAGAACACAAGCTGCCCACCGGCTCGCTGGCTGACTACCGGATCAGCAGCAAGGAAACGGCGATGGCCGAGCAGCTGATCGAATCGATGTCCGGTGAATGGAAGCCGGATGACTACCACGACGAATTCCGCGAACGCCTGCAGGCAGTGCTGACCAAGCGCATCAAGCAGAAGGGCGGCACCACCACCGTGGAAGACGAGCCGGCCGCGCCGCATGACGCCACCACCAACGTGGTGGACTTCATGTCGCTGCTGCAGAAGAGCCTGGATGCGAAGAAACGCACCCCGGCCAAGAAGACGGCGGTGTCGAAGGTGGTGAAGAAGGCGACACCTGCGAAGAAGGCAGCCAAGACCACCAAGGCGGCAACCAAGGCGACCAAAGCCACGAAGGCGACGAAGAAGACTGCCAAGAGCGCGCCGACGCGCAAGGCCGGGTAAGCGCCATGTCGTTGCAGGAGTACCGGCGCAAGCGCCGCTTCGGTGAAACCCCCGAACCAGACGATGAGCGCCGGGGCGCCGTCGCGCGCCGCCCCATCTTCGTAGTGCAGCTGCATCACGCCAGCGCACGTCACTACGATTTCCGGTTGGAAGCCGATGGCGTGCTGAAGAGCTGGGCGGTGCCGAAGGGACCGTCGCTGCGCGTGGGCGAGAAGCGGCTGGCGGTGGAGGTGGAAGACCACCCGCTGTCCTACGCCACGTTCGAGGGCGATATTCCCGAAGGCCACTACGGCGCCGGGCATGTGGATGTCTACGACCACGGCACGTGGGCCTGTGATGGCGACCCGCTGGAGGCGATCGCCGCCGGCAAAGTCGACTTCGTGCTGCATGGCCGCCGGCTCAAGGGCGGCTGGAAGCTGGTGCGCACCAACATGAAAGGGAAGCAGCATCAGTGGCTGCTGATCAAGCGTGATGACGAAGAGGCGCGCGATACCGACGCGGACGCGCTGCTGGAGGAAGCTGTGCCATCGAAGCGAACGTCTACGAAGACCGTAAAGACAATCAAGTCCACAAAGACAAGCTCCAGCCGCTCTTCCAAGACGACAAGGACGATCAAACCGGGTGCACGCCGCAATGCCGACGCGCGCTGGGCAAAACGCGCGCTGTCGCTGCAGCATGCACGCGACAAGCCCTATCCCCACGACTTCAAACCCCAGCTCACCGATCACCGCGACACTGCACCCGACGGCGAAACCTGGCTGCACGAGATCAAGTGGGATGGCTACCGCCTGCTGGCCGATCTGCGCGATGGCGTGGTGGCGCTGCGCTCGCGCAACGGCTTGAACTGGACGGAAGATTTCCCGGAAGTGGTGCAGGCCATTCAGGCACTGCCGGTCACCGACCTGCGCCTGGATGGCGAACTGGTGGTGTTGGATGCGCAGGGCCGCAGCGATTTCACCGGCCTGCAGAAAGTGATTGACGGCACCGCCAGGCAGCCGCTGCGCTACGTGGTGTTCGACATGCCCGGCGTGGCCGGTGTGGATATCAGCCGCGCGCCGCTGCTGGATCGCAAGACACTGCTGAAGGACCTGCTGGGTGACACGCCCGGCACACTGGCATACAGCGACCACGTGCTCGATCACGGCCCGGCGGTTTTCGAGGCAAGCGGCAAGGCCGGTTTCGAAGGCATCATCAGCAAGCGCGTGGATGCGCCGTACGTCAACGCGCGCTCGCCCAGCTGGGTGAAGGTGAAGCACGAGAACACCGATGAGTTCCTGGTGGTGGGATACACCGACCCGAAGGGATCGCGCAGTGGCTTCGGCTCACTGTTGATGGCTGCGCCCGACAAAGGCGGTCTACGTTATGTGGGCCGCGTAGGTACCGGCTTCGATGATGCCAAGCTGGCTGCGATGCACCGCCAGCTGAAGGCATTGGATACCGACAAGGCCGCCGTGGAACTGCCCTCGCACGTGCCGTTCAAGGCGAGCAGCGTGCATTGGGTCAACCCCACGCTGGTAGCCGAAGTCGCCTTCCGTGGCTGGGCCAAGGAAGGGCTGCTGCGGCAGGCCAGCTTCAAGCGGCTGCGCGAAGACAAGACGGCCAAGGAGCTGGGCGCGGCGGCCACTGCGGTACCTGCCAAGGCCGCGAAGGCCACCAAGGCACCCGCAAAGGCGAAAGCGCCTGATCGCTACGCCGACGGCGTGACCATCTCGCACCCCGAACGTGTGGTGTTCGCCAACGCCAGATTGACCAAGGGGGACGTCGCCGACTATTACCGGCAGATGGCGCGCTGGATCCTGCCCGAGGTCGCCCGCCGCCCGCTGTCACTGCTGCGCTGCCCCGATGGCGTGGACAAGCCGTGCTTCTTCCAGAAGCACCACGGCACCGGCCTGGGCGATGCGGTGGAAGCCATCCCGCTGGAGCAGAAGAGCGGCCGCGAGGACTACCTCTATATCGAAGACACCGAAGGCCTGCTGCAGCTGGTGCAGATGAACACCCTGGAGCTGCACCCGTGGGGCGCCAGCGTGGACGACCCCGAGCATCCTGACAGGTTGGTGTTCGACCTGGATCCCGGTGAGGGCGTGACCTGGACAGCGATCAAGGCTGCGGCACGCGATGTGCGCGACCGCCTGCAGGAGATCGGGCTGGAGAGCTTCGTACGCCTGTCCGGCGGCAAGGGCATCCACGTGGTGGTGCCACTCACGCCCAAGGCGGATTGGGCGCAGGCCAAGGATTTCTGCGAGTCGTTCGCCCAGGCAATGGCCGAGCATGCACCGGATCGCTACGTGGCCACGATGAGCAAGGCCAAGCGCACCGGCGTGATCTTCATTGATTGGCTGCGCAATGCGCGCGGCGCCACAAGCGTGTGTTCATGGTCGCTGCGTGCCAGGCCATCAGCCGGCGTGGCAGTGCCGCTGCGCTGGGAAGAGCTGGGACGCATCACCGCCGCCGATGCGTTTCCATTGCCCAAGGCGCTGCAGCGTGCGCAGAAGCTGAAGAAAGATCCCTGGGAAGGGATCGATCAGGTCAAGCAGGTGTTGCCTGCGCTGTGATCGGGCGCGCGGGCTCACCGAGGCCGATACCGCGCGCCCAACCAGATTCCAATCGCCTGTACCGGCAACGACACCAACAGCGTCACCACGAACCAGAACGGGTAATCGCTGCCCAGGTCCCACGCGGCAAACACCGACGCGGCGGCAATCAATACCCACACCACGCCGCCATGTACGTACGGCCACATCGGCGCATAGCGCGCCGCAAATGCCGTAGCGGCAATGCCACCCAGGATCGTCCAGCCCAGGTCCCACGCCAGCCGCACCTCGCCCTCGCCCTAGCCCAGCCAGGGCGCGATCCATCCACCGGCACCGCTCACCATGCCCAGCACGAACAGCGCCACGACGACGCAGAGCACCGAGAGCGCTACGGTCTTCGCGGTGGACAGTGCGGACATCGCGCTCAGCCCACCAGCGCCGCCGATGCCCGCGCCAGTTCCTCGATCCCCGCCCAATCGCGCGCCTGCAGCAGCGCCCGCGTGGTCAACCAGGACCCACCGACGCACAGCACATTGGGCAGGTGCAGGAAATCGCGCGCGGTCTGCGCGCTGATTCCGCCGGTCGGGCAGAACCGCACATCGCCGAACGGGCCGTTCCATGCCGACAGCATTGCCGTGCCACCGGCCTGCACCGCAGGGAAGAACTTGAACGTATCCAGCCCGTGCTCCAGCCCCAGCATCAGCTCGGACGAGGTGGCCACGCCCGGCAGGAACGGCAGGTCGGTATCACGCGCGGCGGCGTACAGCCGTTCGGTCGCACCGGGCGCCACCGCAAAGCGGCCACCTGCGGCCTTGACCCGCTCCATCTGGGTGGCGGTCAGCACGGTACCGGCACCGACCACCGCATCGGGCACGGCTTCCACCATCGCCTGGATCGCCTCCATCGCAATGGCGGTACGCAGGGTCACCTCGATCACCGGCAGCCCGCCGTTGAACAGCGCCTGGGCGACATGCACCGCCTCGTCCACGCTTTCAGGGGTGTACACCGGAATCACCGGGGCCAGTTTCAGGACTGCGCGTACGCGCGGATCAGCGCCGGACATCGAATCGCTCCTCGCCCGTCAGGGCCAGTACGTCAGCTTCACTGACGGGGTTGAAATCACCGGGGATGGAATGCTTCAGGCTGGCCGCGGCCAGGCCGAAACGCACGATCATGTCCGGTTCGAACCCTTGCATCATGCCATGCAGGATGCCGGCAGCGAATGCATCGCCGCCGCCAATGCGGTCGACGATGCCGATCAATTCGCGCGCGGGCGCCACCGCGCGGGTGCCGTCGCGGCCCAGCAGCATCGCGCCGAGCGTGTGGTGATCCACGCTGACCGGGGTGCGCTGCGTGCACGCCATCCACTGCAGGCGCGGGAAGGCGGCGAAGGCCTGTATCGCAGCGGCGTCCACGCGGTCGGCCAGCGCGGGCTGCTCGAACTGCCCGCCCAGCACCACGCCGATATCGCGGTAGTCGGCAAACGCCACCGTGGCGCAGCCGAACAGCTCGCGCAGGATGCGCGGTGCATCGCCTTCCCAGCGCGCCCACAGCGACGGGCGGAAGTTGCCGTCGAAGGAGACCTTGACCCCGCGCTCGCACGCCGCGCGCGCTGCGACCAGGGTCGCCTCGGCCATCGCCGGGTTCAGCGCCGGGCTCACCCCGGACAGGTGCAGCCACTGCGCGCCGCGCAGCAGCGCATCCCAGTCGTAGTCGGCCGCCGTGCCCAGCGAGAAGGCAGAGTCCACGCGGTCGTAGACCACTTCGCTGGCGCGTTGCACCGCCCCGGTGGTGAGGAAGTACAGTCCCATGCGGCCGGGACGGGTCTGCACAGTGGAGGTGCCCACGCCATGCTTTCGCAGTTCCCCGGCCACGAACTGGCCCAGCGGGTTGGCCGGCAGCGTGCTGACCATCTGCACGGTGTGCCCGAAGTGGGCCAGTGAAACCCCCACGTTGGCCTCCGCGCCCCCGGCATGCACGGCAAGCTGCGGCGTCTGCAGCAGCAGCTCGCGGTCCGGCGCGCTCATGCGCAGCAACAACTCCCCGAAACAGACAACACGACTCATGGCGATGGATCCCTTCGTGGTGGGCATGACCTGCGGGTCAGGGCCCGGACAGTAATGGCTAGCGGTGTCATTCTAGCGGTGCGGCTGGCTTCGTCCACCTAGTCGGTTTGTCGGAACCTATGTCCCGCAAGCGTCTACGGGACATTGAAAGTCTGTTGCGGTGCAAGATGCCCGATCCCCAACGGACTGTTAACGTCCGCCCTGACCAGCGGTGTCATTGCACTGACATGTCGCCGGATAGCTGTTTCATGTAGCACCTTGGGAGAGGGAAAACATGCAATATCGAAACATCCATAAAAAGACACCGGTTACCTTGCTCGCCCTGTCCATCGGCCTGGCGCTGAGCGGTACCACCCTGGCGCAGGATCCTGCCCCGGCCACAGCCACCGACCTGGATACCGTCACCGTCACCGGCTACCGCGCCAGCGTCGAGAAGGCGCTGGACATCAAGCGCAGCGAATCGGGCGTGGTCGACGCCATCGTTGCCGAGGATATCGGCAAGTTCCCCGATCTGAACCTGGCCGAGTCGCTGCAGCGCGTCCCGGGCGTGGTCATCACCCGTGAAGCCGGTGAAGGCCGCAACATCTCGGTGCGCGGCCTGGGTCCGGATTTCACCCGCGTCCGCATCAACGGCATGGAAGCGCTGACCACGGTAGGCGCGGGCGACCAGAGCGGCGGCACCAACCGCGGCCGTGGCTTCGACTTCAACGTGTTCGCCTCGGACCTGTTCTCGCAGCTGATCGTGCGCAAGACCGCGTCGGCCGACGTGGAAGAAGGCTCGCTGGGCGCCACGGTCGACCTGCGCACCGCGCGCCCGTTCGATTACGACGGCTACACCTTCGCCGCCAGCGGCCAGGCCAGCTACAACGCCATGGCCCAGAAGGCCGACCCGCGCGTCGCCGCGCTGATCTCCAACACTTGGGCCGATGGCACCTTCGGTGGCCTGCTGTCGGTGGCGTATTCCGAGCGCCAGGCGCTGGAAGAAGGTTCCAACACCGGCCGCTGGGCCAACGGCCCGAGCAACGGCAACTTCAGCGCGTCTTCGCCGTTCGCCGCCGCGCGTTCGGCCAACGTCTACCACCCGCGCTTCCCGCGCTACGTGCAGATGGAACACGAGCAGAAGCGCCTGGGCGTGACCGGCACGCTGCAGTGGAAGCCGACCGACGCCACTGAAATCTCGCTGGATGCGCTGTACTCGAAGATCGACGCCGAGCGCGACGAGCACTACATCGAAGCGATTTCCTTCAGCCGCGGCACCAGCAGCACCCCGCGCCTGGTCGGCAAGCCGAACATGATCGTCAAGGACGGCGTGATCGAGAACAACGCGCTGGTCTACGGTGAATTCGACAACGTCGACATCCGCACCGAAAACCGCCACGACGAGTGGAGCACCGAGTTCAAGCAGATCGCGTTGAACGGCCAGCACCGCTTCGGCGATGACTTCACCTTGTCCGGCAAGGTCGGCATCTCGCGCTCAAAGCACGAGAACCCGATCCAGACCACCATCATCATGGACAAGTACGATGTGGATGGTTACAGCTACGACTACCGGGGCAACAGCCGGTTCCCGAAGCTGAACTACGGCATCGACCCGACCAACCCGGCGGGCTGGGAACTGGCGGAAATCCGCCTGCGCCCGCAGTACGTGGACAATGACTTCGACACCGGCCAGGTCGATTTCAACTGGAACATCAGCCCCGGCTTCCGCCTGAAGGGCGGCATCCTGGCCAAGAACTACACCTTCAGCACCGTGGAACTGCGCCGCGCCAGCGAACTGGCCGTGCCCAACTTCCCCAACGGCACCAAGATCGTGCCGGTGGACATGACCGAACAGGCCGGCCTGAAGGGCATCACCGGTACGCCCGACCAGTGGGTCGTGCCGAACCTGGACGCCATTGCCGACCAGTTCGACATCTACAGCAACTCGGGCATCTTCGCCGTCGCACCGCGCGCCAACAACGTGCGCAGCGTGGATGAGGAAGACCGCGGCGGCTACCTGATGGGCGAGTTCTCCACCGACCTGGGCAGCATCCCGTTCTCCGGTAACTTCGGTGTGCGCTACGTCAAGACCAAGCAGAGCTCCACCGGTCTTTCCACGCTGGCCACCGGCACCGTGTCCACCACGGTGGACCGCAGCTACGACGACACCCTGCCTTCGTTCAACGTGGTGGCCGAAGTGGCACCGGACTTCCTGATCCGCCTGGGTGCGGCCAAGGTGATGAGCCGCCCGGGCCTGGGCAGCCTGACTCCGGGCGCCACGGTGGCCGTGGCCGGCGGTGCGCGCACGATCTCCAGCGGCAATCCGAACCTCGACCCGATCCGGGCCACCAACGTGGACCTGGGCTTCGAGTGGTACTTCAGCGAAGGCGCCATGGCCGGTATCGGCCTGTTCTACAAGGACATCGAAAGCTTCGTGCAGACCACCCGCGAAGTTGCGCCGTACAGCGCCAGCGGCCTGCCGGCCGAGCTGCTGATCGGTACCGGTGCGTCGCCGGCCGATGACTTCACTTACACCAAGCCGGTCAACACCCCCGGTGGCGAGCTGCACGGTGTGGAAGCGAACTACACCCAGCCCTTCACCTTCCTGCCGGGCAACTGGTCCAACCTGGGCATCCAGTTGAACTACACCTGGGTTGAATCGCAGATCCAGTACATCAACTCCAGCGGCCAGCCGGTGATGAAGGCCGACCTGACCGGTCTGTCCAAGTCGAGCTGGAACGCCACGCTGTTCTACGAAGGCAAGGTGTTCTCCGGCCGCGTTTCGGCCACCAACCGCGACGACTACCTGACCCAGGTGCCGGGCACCGAAGCAGGCTTCAACGTGGATGGTACCCACGGCATGACCGGCACCACCTTCATCGACGCCTCGATCCGCTACGCGATCAGCGACAAGCTGGAGCTGAGCCTGGAAGGCATGAACCTGACCAACGAAGCCAGCGACGAGTGGGTGTACTCGCCGGCCACCGGTCGCCTGCCGCTGCAGTACACCGAAACCGGCCGGCAGTTCATGCTGGGCGCGCGCTACAAGTTCTGATCCATCGCAGACCCGGCGGGGGGGGGGACGGGCCCCGCGCCCCCGCGCCGGCGCAGCAAGGTGGGGGGACGCCGCTTATCTCGCGTGGGGCGCGGGCGGGGGGGGGGGGGGGG
>NZ_JAGXKC010000017.1:16675-82954 GCF_019091045.1 Stenotrophomonas sp. GbtcB23
CCAGCAGCAGACACCCGGGGACCTCCAGCAGCGCGCCGGCCGCCGCCGCAGGGGGGCGGCCCGGGGGAAGGGAACCGGGGGCCGGGCGCCCCGGCCCCCCCCCCCGCTGCTGCGACGCAAGATGTTGGGGAACCGCTGCTTTGCTAGCGTGTGCTGCGTGCAGGCGTGCGGCGGGGATGTCCGCGCGCCTGCGCGCAGCGCACGTGCACTGCGTTGTGCCGCTCTCCAACGCCACTGCCGTACTGCTGAGTTGTCGAAAGGAACCTGCCATGCCGCTGCACGTTGTCCGTTCGCCCCGCCGTACCCGCCTTTCCGCCAGCCTGATGTTGCTGCTGCTGGGAGGCAGTGCCGGCGCCTGGGCACAGGGCGCGCCGCAGCTGCTGTTCCATGTGTCGGCCGACAACGGCTTCACTGCCGATACCGCGCAAGGCGACGGGGTTCCGAACTTCCAGGACAAGGTCAAACGCGTGCCCGATGGCGCGCACGGTGCTGCCATCCAGTGGGAAGACGACGGCGTGCTGTCGTGGAACGCGCCGGGCAACATCCAGGCACAACGCGGCACCCTGGGCTTCTTCTGGCGCCCCCGCTACGCGGTGGGTGAAGCGCCGTTCGTGATTTTCCGGGTCGGCTATGCCGACCACAGCAGCTGGGACATGGCCTGGCTGCGCATCGACTGGAACGGCCACGGCTTCGATGCCTTCGTGACCGACGCCAACCTGGCACGCACCCGCGTGTCATTCAAACTGGATGCCCTTCCGTCGCCAGAGCAGTGGCAGCACATCGCCTTCGGCTGGGACGAGAACCACGGCGTGCGCCTGTACGTGGACGGCAAAGAGGTCGCCCGCCAGGAAACCACCGCCGATTACGATGCGGCGCTGGACCAGCTCGGCCTGGCCGGCCGGGTGATGGCGCCCTACCAGGTGCAGAGCCGCTATAACTTCCTGCGCGGCAGCGATGCCGACGAGATCCGGGTGTACGACCAGCTGCTGGATCCCGCCGGAATGTCCGCGCTGGCGGCGAACAAGGCACCGAGCACCGCCGTCGCCGATACCGGGGCGATGCGCGCGTGGAACCATCGCTTCGGCTGGGACAGCGCCGCTCCGCCCGCGTTGGCCAGCCCGACCACCACCATCCGCAAGATCGAGTTCGCCGACACCAAAGACCACAAGCAGTGGATGTGGAAGGCCACCGACGGCATCGCCGAGACCACCTGGCCGGGCGTGTACAACCGCTCGCGCCTGCCCGGCCGCAACGACTATTTCCAGCTGCCCGACTGGAACACCTACGTGGAAGGCGGGCAGCAGCTGGACCTGACCCTGCCTGAGGGTGAGACCGTCAACCGCATCGAGGTGCGCGGCGCGGCCTTTGGCGCGCTCAGTCACAGCGCGGGCAGCGCGGCGGCCACAACGCTGCTGCAGCGCCCGCAGGGCGTGGTGCGCAGCGTCGACCAGATTCCGGCGCAGACCGGCGGGGTGCTGCACTTCCGCAACACCGCGCAGGAAACCCCCATCCAGGAAATCTGGGCCTACCAGGTCAGCGACGCGGCCGAGCCGACCGGCACCGTCAAGCAGCGTTACCTGATCGACAGCCAGGCATTGCCCGACTACCTCAACATCACCGCGCTGCGCGACTACATCGACGGCCGCTATCCGGCGGCCGAACGCAGCACCGTGATGGCCCTGCCCAAGGGCGCAGGTTCGCGGCGGCGTGCGACCGATACGCTGCCGGCCAACCCGCTTCCGATCGTGCACGTGCTGATTCCTTCCGGCGTGGGCGACGCCCCCGCTGCGCAGCCCTTGATCCGCAGCTGGGCGCACAGCTGGGAAAACATGCATGACGGGCTGGACGGCGTGGCCATCGACCTGCCTGCGCTGGACCTGCCGGCGGCGAAGGACGGGCTCATTCCGCTCAACATCCGCATCAAGGACCCGATCTGGCCGGCGCGCGACATGATCGACGTGTCGGTGTCGGTGAAGCCGAACGAGAAGCGCACGCTGTGGCTGGACCTGCGCGACCGCATCCTCACCGCGGACAGCCTGTGGATCAGCATCGCCTCCGGCGCGCCGGGCTTCAACGCGGCCTCGCTGGATGGCGCGGAGATCCGCATGGTGTACAAGGATCGCGCCGAAGCGAAAAAGGAACATGTAGCCGATCGCTTCAACCAGGCCCGCGACAACTGGGGCTTCCTGGTCGAAGAGCACACCACCTCCAAGCGCCAGCGCCTGTATGCGCGCGTGTACGCGGACCTGACCGACCTGCTGCGGGTCGACCCGGACCACGAACTGGGGCGGCTGTACTGGAACTACATCAGCTACAACAGCCAGGGCAAACCGCCGTTCGCCCAGCCCGAGGCGCCCAAGGGCGTGCCACTGTGGGCGTTCCGCCAGACCCAAGACCTGAAGTACGTGCGCCGCTTCGTGGACTGGTGGATCGACAACCGCCAGATCGCCTACGGCGATTTCGGCGGCGGCATCTCCGACGACACCGACCTGACCCAGCAGTGGCCGGGCCTGGCGCTGATGGGCGTGGAGCCGGACCGGCTCAACCGCTCGCTCACCGCGCTGTCCGACGCGGTGTACCGCAACGGCATGTTCTCCAATGGCTTGAGCACCATCGAAACCGATGAGCTGCACGCCTACGAGGAAGGCATCAACGCCAACAGCGCCATGCTCTACCTCAACTGGGGCGACCCGCTCACGGTGGAGCGCCTGATGGAAACGGTGAAGGCGTTCGACGAGCGCATCATCCTGCCCAACCCGCAGGGCCACCTGCTGTTCTCCAGCAACTGGTTCGGCGGCAACAAGGTCTACCGCGAGCCGAACTGGCAGTGGCAGAAGCCGTATTCGTTCCCGGCGCTGCACCCGGCCTTCCTGATGGGCCAGTACAACGCCGACCCGACCGGCCGCAAGCTGGTCACCGGACTGGCCGACAGCTACCTGGCCCACGCCTACACCGACGACAAGGGCCGCTGGGCGCTGCCCAACGAGATCAACTGGGCCACGGGCAAGGTGCGCGGCGGCGAGCTCAACAACGGCTCCGGCGGCGGCGATGTCATGCACACGTTCTGGGCGGCGTGGCGCTGGAGTGGCGACGACAAGTACCTGAAGGCGCTGGACTACCGCGTGCAGCGGGGTGGCCCTGGCGCACTGGCCAACCTGGGCGAAAACTTCGTCGAGGTGCTGGGCAAGGGCGCGGAGTGGAACCCCGGCCTGGTCGCCGATGCCGATGCAGGCAACACCGGGTTCTCCAGCCTGATGGCGTGGCAGGCTACTGGCGACAAGAAGTACCTGGAAGCGCTGCACGCCGATGGCATCCAGGCCAAGGCGCAGCGCGAGTACATGAACACCGAAGGCCACTGGTGGTCCGACCGCGTCGAAGCACCGAGCGAGTTCCTGCAGCGGGCACGTCTGGGCGGTATCGCGCTCAAGCGCAACCAGAGCTGGCCGGGCCACACGGTAAGCTGGCGTTTCGAACAGCCGGACGCAGCCGAGCAGGTGGCGTTGCTGGTGCACGCGCCCTCAACCGAGCGCTTCAAGGTGATCGCTTACAACACCGGCAAGCGCGCGGTGGATGCGCAGATGAGCACGTGGAATGTCACCGCCGGGAGCTGGCGGATGACCAGCGGGGTCGATCGCGACGGGGATGACCGGATCGACGGCAGGGCCGACGTGCGCGAGGTGACGCTGGAGCGCAGCGCGTCCGTGCCATTGCGGTTCGCGCCAGGGCAGGCGCAGGTGGTGGAGTTCGAGCTGATCCAGGCGGGCACGCCGGTGGAACAGCGGCCCGACCTGGCGGTAGGCCGTGGCGACGTGCGCGTGGATGGCCGCCAGGTGCACGTCACCGTGCACAGCCTGGGGCATGTGGGCACGCCGTTGGGCACGGCGGTGCTGGAAGATGCGGGCGGGCGCGAGCTGGCGCGGATCGAGATTCCAGCGATGGCAGCGCCCACGGATCTGGTGCTCAAGACCACCACGGTGGCATTGCCACTGCCGGCCGGCAACCGCAGCGGCCTGAAGGTGCGGGTGATGTTGGCCGATGGCGGCGCCGAAGTGACCCAGCTCAACAACGTGGTGGCGGTCGAGTGACCGCCTACAACGTCACCCTCCCCTCGATACACGTCACGCAGGCACCCCCGATCCACAGCGCGTCCCCCACCCGTTCCACCTGCACGCGGCCGGCGCGACCCATCACCGTGCCCTGGCTGATTACATACCGGTCCGGCGCCGCAGTCTCCCGTAGCAACCACCGCGCGATACCCGCATTGAGGCTGCCGGTCACCGGATCCTCTGGTGCGGCCTCGCCGGCAATGAATGCGCGCGATTCAAACTGTGAATCCACCGCGTCGCCTTCGCCACACGCCGCGAACACGCCCAGCATCAGTCCGTCCAGCGCCGCGTAATCGGGGCGCACCGCCAACACGGCCGCACGGCTGCGCAATCGCAACGCCAACCACGGCGGGCCGTTGTCCACCCATTGCGCATCGACCAGTTCATCCACGGCCACCCCCAATCCCGCCCGCACCCGCTCGCGCAACGACGGGTCCAACGGCCCTTCCCGCCGCAACGGCGGCGCCTCGAACGCCAACCCGGCCGCATCGCCGCGGATCCGCACCAACCCGATCCCGCACTCCTGCACGATTTCCCCGCCACGCGGCACGCCGCCGTTGGCCAGCCATGCATGGCAGCTGCCCAGCGTGGGATGCCCGGCGAACGGCAGCTCGCCCAGCGTAGTGAAGATCCGCACGCGGTAATCGGCACGCGGGTCGTTGGGCTTCGATACGAACGTGGTCTCGCTCAGGTTGGTCCAGCGCGCAAAGGCGGCCATGCGTGCATCGCTCAACCCATCGGCATCAAGCACCACGGCCAGCGGATTGCCCAGCAGCGGATCGGTGCTGAAGACGTTGACCTGGAGGAAGGGGTGGGACGTCATGGGCAGCGGTTCCTTGGCGGGATGTGGCGACATGCGGGCATCCTGGCGGTGAACCCTGCATCAAATCTAGGATCTTTTTCAACGCACCACCCCAATGGCCGCAGATAGCATCTGGTCGTCATCACCACACCGATGCACAGCGCCACCTCTCTTGGGGAAACACCTATGAACACCAACGTCGCCGACATTGATGAGGCGGTGCCGATCGAGGCATGTCCGCGCCCACAGCCTGAAGCTTCCGGCGCAACTCATGGTTGGCGGGTGCGGGAGTACCAGGACGGCGGCGTGGACCACGTTGAAGTCCGCGACGGCACGGGCCGGGTGCAACTGGTCATCGCCTACGCCGCGGGCGTGTTCTGGGCACTCCATGTAGGATTTCCCACAGCGCGGGTGTCGTTGCCGAACTGGCGGTTGAAGTTGCCCGAGGGCGCCAGCGCCACGGAGGTCTACGCCGGAACGCGTTTCTCGCTCACCCGTTTCAGCAGAGGCGAAGAAGCGGTGTGGCGCATCCAACCCGCATGACTGCGGGTGCGGCGACGCCGCGTCACGCGACGTCGGTTTCCATTTCCTTCATGCGGCGCTTGTACCAGCCGTCGTGGTCGGGTTCGAAGATCGCGCTGCGGGTCATTTCGCCCTGGTAGACGTGCACGGAAATGGCCAGCCGCTCGTCGCTGGTGTTGCGGATGGTGTGGTATTCGTGCGGCGGAATCAGGCTGCCGGCGCTGCCGCAGTCGCCGATCACCGACGGCTCGGCCTGGAAGCGGAAGCGTTCGCCCCTGCGTTCGAGCAGCCGGTACTGGGTGACTTCCAGTTGCCCCAGCCACACCCCTTCCACGCACCACAGGCCGCTGTGGTCATGCAGCGGCGTGCCCTGCCCCGGCGCCCAGCTCATCGCCACGATGCTGTAGCCGTGCGCCGGGCTGCGGTACAGCTCGCGGCGTGCGTAGTGGTCGCTGATCGGGCGGTGCACGCAGGCCGGCAGCTGGATGCAGCTGTCGGCAATTGCCTCGCAGAGCGCACCGCGCAAGGTTCTGGCGATCTGCTGGGGATCGTCATGCTGCACGGCGTGATCGATGGCGGCTATCAATCGATCGCGGCCATGGAACGGCGGAAAGAGATCGCAATGGTCCTGCATGCCCCCAGTCTAGGCGATGGAGGTTAAGGACATGTTTGATCTGAATCACGGCTGATTACCGCTTTTTGGCCGAAAATCTATTGGATTTCGTTGTTCGGTTGATGCTGCCTATCGTTGTTTGGAGTGGGGCCGACTATGCGTGGGACACGCGTGGCGTGTCGCTACATCGTGCCTCGCTGTACGAACGGGGCCTGCTGGTACAGGCGACGTTCGCCGCCACGCGGGTCGTCAGCGAGCCGTGGCGGGGTGTTGAACAGCATCGTCTGGCGGCGATCAAGCCCGTACTGCTCCCACTGCGGCAGCCCAGGGTGCTGCGGGTTGCCGGTGCGGGCGAAGGCGATCAGGGCATCGCTCATCGCTGCCGCCATGCGCTGCGCGTCGGCCGCTTCACCGGTACGCGAACCCTCTGCCCGGGTGTTGTCGAACACCAGCGGGATATCCAGCGTGTGGAAGGCGCCCAGCCTGCCGCCGTCCAGTGGTGAGCCCCAATCGAGCTGGTACGCCCAGGTGGGCGCGCCCTGCCGCGCGCGTGCTTCCAGTTCCTCCACCGCCCCGCGCCAGGAGCGGCCGGCGGTGGTGGCGGCGAAGAACACATCAGAGGGCGTGTAGTGCGGATACAGGCGCCGATACTCGGCGATCACCACCGATGGCAGCAGATCGACGAACTGTTCCTTCTCCAGCCTGGCCGGCAACGTCTCCCAGGTCAGCGCGAAGTTGGCCGGGTCGTGGCCGAGGAACGCGCGCGTTTCGTCGTGGGTGTTGCCGATCACCATCGGGATCCCGGCGGACTGCTCGGGCGCCTGCGGCCAGAACGGGTGTGCCGGCAGCGCGCCGCCATCGACCACGGGACCGAAGTACAGGCTGGTGTTCTCCACCCGCGACGGATCGCGCGCGCGGGTGGCCGCCAGCAGCGCCGACACCGGCAGCGCCAGCAAGCCCTCCACATCCATTGCGCCTACCGCCTGCATGGCGATCTGCGCACGCTGGGTGGCCGCACGCGGCCCGGCCGCGGTGACCTGCTGGCCACTCATCGTCCAGGCACGCTGGAACAGGCCGCGCGCGGCGGGCATGGCCATCAGCGTGGCGATCTTGGCGCCGCCGCCGGACTGGCCGAACACGGTGATGTTGCCGGCATCGCCACCGAACTCGTGCGCATGTTCGCGCACCCACCGCAGGGCCTGGATCAGATCGAGCTGGCCCACGTTGCCCGAATCGGCGAACCGCGCATCGCCCAGCTGTGCCAGGTACAGGTAGCCGAACACATTGAGCCGGTGGTTGACGGTGACCACCACCACATCGCCACGCTGGCACAGCGCGCTGCCGTCGTACTGCGGGTCGCTGCCGGAGCCGTTGTTGTAGGCGCCACCGTGGATGTAGAACAGGATCGGCCGCGGCTTGCCGTCGCGCAGCGCCGGCGTCCACACGTTGAGGTACAGGCAGTCTTCGCTGCCGGGGCCGTCCTCCTTGCTGCCCTGCGGCGCGGCCGGCCCGTAGGCCAGTGCATCGCGCACCCCGCGCCACGGCAGTTCAGGCAGTGCCGGCTGAAAGCGCCGGGTCGCGGTGTCCGCGCCATAGGGCACGCCAAGGAAACGGTGCACGCCCTGGTCATACCGGCCGCGCAGGCGACCGCCGCGTACCTTCGCCAGTGAAACGGTCGGGGTGGTGCCGGTGGACGCGCCTGCAAGCGATGACGCCAGCGGCAACGTACCGGCCGCCAGCAGCATTGCGTAGCGCGCACTGTCGCGCAGGAAGCGGCGGCGCTGCAGGTCGGCAGGGGTGTACGTCATGGCGCCTTCTCCCCGTTCTGCGCCTGCATCCAGTGCAGCGCAAGGGTGGGCCACTGGGTGGCAAGCGCAGCGGGCGGCAGGCGTACGCCGAAGCCGTGCCCGCCGTTTGCGAACAGGTGCATTTCACTGGGCACGCCCGCCGCCAGCAGTGCCTGGTAGTACAGCAGGCTGTTGTGCACGGAGACCACGTCGTCGTCCTGCGCGTGGACCAGGAAGGTGGGCGGGGTCTGCGCGCTGACCTGCGCCTGCATCGAATACTGCTGCTCCAGCGCGGGCGTGGGGTGTTCGCCCAGCAGCCGGGTGCGCGAGCCGCTGTGCGCGTGCCGGCCCATGTCGATCACCGGGTACAGCAGCAGCGCGAAATCCGGGCGCGCGCTGAGCGCATCGGTGGCATCGCCGATGCCCGGCAGCGCGGTGGCGTAGCCGTTGCTCAGCCGCGCAGCAACATGGCCGCCGGCGGAAAAACCGATCACGCCGATCCGTTGCGGATCCAGCTGCCACTTCGTTGCGCCGGCGCGGATCACCCGTACCGCGCGCTGTGCATCGGCCAGTGCGGCCTGTCGGTCCCCGCGCCCGGCCGGCAGCCGGTAGCGCAGCACGAACAGGGTTACCCCGCCCTGCTCCACGAAGGCCGGCACCAGCGCGGTGCCTTCCTTGTCCAGGACGATGCGCTGGTAGCCGCCACCGGGAATGACCAGCAGGGCGGTGCCGTTGGGTCTGGCCGGGCGGTAGGCGACCAGGTACGGCGCGCTGACGTTGTCGATGTAGCGGTCCGGCAGCGCGGGGTCGGCGCTGCGCTCGACCACGTTGGGCACCGCGGCGCGCTTGGGTTCCCCGGGCACCCTGCCGGCGGGCCAGAGCGCGATGCGGGTGGGCGTGCCGGGGGCGGGCTCGCTCTGCGGCACCGGGCGCTCAACGGCCTGGGCCGGCGGTGGGGCAACGGCGGCCAGCAGGCAGCCGGCCAGCAGGGACATCAACACAGCACAACGCATCCGCGGCAGTCCTCTCAGGGGTGGGCAAACGGTAGCGTGCCGGGCTCGTGCAGGTTCTGACGCGGTGCACATTGCCAATGACACCGGTTTACCATATACAGCTCATCCAAGTGCTGTCGATGGGCAGTGCAACAATTCACCGGGAGACCCGCTTGAGCAACGATCAAGGCAAACAGGACCTGCCAGAACAAGGGTTGGGCGACATCGCCCACGCGTTCGTCACGGCCCGCCAGCAGGGCCGTTCACTGCCGGATTTCCCCGGAACCATCCCGGAAGACCTGGTCACCGCCTACCAGGTGCAGGACCAGGCCATCGCGCTCTGGAACGACCAGGTGGTGGGCTGGAAGGTTGGCTACATCGCCGCCGAGCGCCGCGATGGCTCCGGCGACGACCGCCTGCTGGGCCCGATCTTCTCTCAGCGGCTCTGGAATGCTACCGGTGGAACAGTGGACATCCCGGTGTTCGTCGGCGGCTTCGGCGCGGTGGAAGCCGAGTACGTGATCCAGCTGCAGCAGGACGCCCCGGCCGACAAGCTGCACTGGACCGCCGAAGAGGCAGAAGCCCTGCCCGCCAAGCTGTTCATCGGCGTGGAAGTGGCCAGCAGCCCGCTCGCCACGATCAACAAGCTGGGCCCGCGCGTAGTGGTGTCGGACTTCGGCAACAACAACGGCCTGGTGCTGGGCCCGGAGATTGCGGACTGGACCTCGCTGGACGATGCCGACCTGCGCGCCGAAACCCGCATCGAAGGCGAAGTGGTAGGCACCGGTGGCGCCACCCTGCTGCCGGGTGGCCTGCGCACCGCGTATGCCTTCGCGCTGGCCCGTTCGGCCCAGCGTGGGCGCCCGCTGAAGGCCGGCGATCTGATCGCCAGTGGCAATGCCACCGGTATCCATGACATCGCCGTAGGCCAACAGGCACTGATCCGTTTCGCCGGTTACGGCGACATTACCTGCAGGGCCATCGCCGCCGGGTAACCGGGCGGCCATGGCGAGTACGCTTGGGAGGGCGCAGATGATTACTCGCAGAAGTTTCCTTGCCACCAGCGTGGGCGCGCTCAGCGTGCCCCTGTTGTCGGCCGGGTGTTCACGTTCCACCGGTGACGCGCCCGATGGCGCGCGCCTGCTGACCGCAACCGATGTGCATGTGGCCGACTACCCCACCGTGACCGCGGTGAAGTGGATCGCACAGCAGCTGGAAGCGAAGACCGGCGGCCGCCTGCGGCTGCGCCAGTACCATTCGGGCCAGCTGGGCCGCGAATCGGAAGCGATCGACATGGCCCGCTTCGGGGTCATCGACATTACCCGCGTGTATTCCGGCGCGCTCAACAACGCCTTCCCGCTCACCCAGGCGCTGTGCCTGCCCTACGTGTTCGATTCGGTGGCGCACATGCGCCGCGCGCTCGACGGCGGCGTGGCCGATACCGTGCTGCGCGGCTTTGAAACCCGCGACCTGGTGGGGCTGGCGATCTACGATTCCGGCGCGCGCTGCTTCTACAACACCAAGCACCCGATCATGGAACCGAAGGACCTGCACGGCCTGAAGCTGCGCGTGGCCTCCTCGGACATCTTCATCCAGCTGATGCGCCTGCTGGGCGCCAACCCGACCCCGATGTCGCTGGGCGACACGTTCTCGGGCATGGAAACGCACATGATCGACGGTGCGGAAAACAACATGCGCAGCTTCCACTCCAGCCGCCACTTCGAGGCTGCGCGCTACTGGTCGCAGAGCGACCATTCGTATGCGCCGGACGTGCTGCTGATGTCGCGCCGCAGCTTCGAGTCGCTCAGCCCGGAAGACCGCCAGCTGCTGCTGCAGACCGCGCGCGAATCGGTGGGGGTGATGCGCCAGCAGTGGGATGCTTCGGAAAGCACCGCCCGCCAGGCCGTGGCCGATTTCGGCATCCAGTTCAACGAGGTCGACATGCCGGCCTTCCGCAAGGCCGCCGACCCGTTGCTGCAGCAGTACCTGCAGCAGCCGGAGCTGGCCGCCCTCACCCGTCGCATCCGCGACTTCGCCTGAGGCCTGCCGCGATGTCCGACCCGACTTCCGAAACCACCGCCGACCTGCGCACGCTGCCGCAGCGCGCACTCGACGGCATTGCCGACATCACCATCTACATCGCCGTACTTGCCCTGCTCGGGCTGGTGGTGGTGCAGGGCTGGCAGGTGTTCGCCCGCTATGTGATCAACGATTCGCCCAGCTGGACCGAGCCGGTGACCCTGCTGCTGCTGGCCACCGCCATGAGCCTGGGCGCGGCCACCGGCGTGCACACCCGTCGCCACTTTGGCTTCTTCCTGCTGGCCGTGCACATGCCCGCCGGCCTGCGTCGCGCGGTGGATGTATTCGCCTCGCTGGTGGTCGCGGTGCTGGGCGTGGTGATCGCCTGGTGGGCCGGCGTGCTGCTGCTGGATGGCCTGGATATCAAGGCGGCTGGTGCCAACCTGCCCCAGAGCATCAACTACCTGCCGCTGTGCATTGGCGGTGCGCTGATGGCGGTGTTCGCCGTGAACCAGATGGTGCAGGCCGTGCAACCGGCCATCGCTGAAGCAGAGGGAGACCGCTGAGTCATGGGTATTACGATTCTTTTCACTGTATTTGCGGTGCTGCTGCTGCTCGGCGTGCCGGTGGCCTACGCGCTGGCCGCGGCGGCGCTTGCCACCCTGTGGTACCTGGACCTGCCGACGCTGGTGCTGGTGCAGCAGATTTCGGCCGGTACCGGTTCGGCCTCGCTGATCGCCATTCCACTGTTCATCTTCGCCGGCGAAATCATGATGCGCGGCGGCATCTCCGAACGGCTGATCGCGCTCGCCTCGTCGCTGGTCGGGCGCCTGCGTGGCGGCCTGGGCCAGGTCTCGATCCTGTCCTCGCTGTTCTTCGGCGGTGTATCCGGCTCGGCGATCGCCGACGTGTCGGCGGTTGGCGGCACGATGATTCCGCAGATGGTCAAGCGCGGCTACGACCGCGACTTCGCGGTAAACGTCAGCATCACGGCTGCATTGGTGGCGCTGCTGGTGCCACCGTCTCACAACCTGATCCTGTTCTCGGCGGCAGCCGGCGGTGGCCTGTCCATCGCCGACCTGTTCGCGGCAGGCATCATGCCGGCGCTGTTGATGACCGTGGCACTGATGGTCACCGGCTACGTGGTGGCGCGCCGTCGCGGCTACGGGGTGGAAGTATTCCCCGGCTGGCGTGCGGTGCTGCTGCGCATGGTCTCGGCCCTGCCCGGCCTGGGCCTGGTGGCGCTGATCTTCGTGGGTATCCGCGCCGGCATCTTCACCGCCGTCGAAAGCGCTGCCATCGCCGTGGTGTACGCGTTGCTGGTGACCACGGTGCTGTACCGCCAGCTCGACTGGCGCGAGTTCCTGGGCACGGTGACCCATGCCGCGCGCAGCACCGGCGTGATCCTGTTCGTCATTGCTACCGCGGCAGTGTTCGGCTGGCTGCTGGCCTACCTGCAGGTACCGGCGGCCGCAGTAGAGTTCCTGCAGTCCTTCGCGCACAGCAAGTTCATGGTGCTGTTGATGATCGTGGTGATGTTGCTGCTGCTGGGCACCTTCATGGACCTGGCGCCGATGATCCTGATCTGCACGCCGATCTTCCTGCCGGTGGCCAAGGCCTACGGGATCGACCCGATCCACTTCGGTCTGGTGCTGGTGCTGACCGGCGGCCTGGGCCTGGTGACCCCGCCGGTGGGCTCGGTGCTGTTCATCGGCACGGCGATCGGCAAGATCAGCGTGGGCGAAAGCATGCGGTCGATCTGGCCGTTCTGGTTCGCGGCGCTGGCGGTGCTGTTCATCGTCACCTTCTTCCCGCAGCTGTCGCTGTGGCTGCCGGCGCTTCTGCGCGCCTGACCGCGCGGCGGCCCCGTGCCGCCATCGCGGATGTGGACCCGCCTTCGCAGGCGGGTCCTGCACCGAACCAGGGAGACACCCCATGCGTATGAAGACCCTGCTGGCCGGGCTGGCCGCCGCCGGCCTGCTGCTCGCCGGCGCCCTGCATGCCGCCGATGTGCCGGCCACGTCGTGGAAGCGTGGCATCGAGAACCAGCGCCAGGCCGACCTGGGCAACGGCACCTTCCTCAACCCGGTGTTCGCCGGCGACCGCCCCGATCCGTCGGTGCTCAAGGATGGCGACGACTACTACCTCACCCTGTCCTCCTTCGACGCCTACCCGGGCCTGCCGATCTGGCATTCGCGCGACCTGGTGAACTGGCAGCCGCTGGGCCACGCGATCACGAAGAATGTCGGCGCGATCTGGGCACCGGACATCGTCAAACACGACGGCCGCTACTTCATCTACTTCCCGGCACGCACCGGCGAAACCCGCAGCAACTTCGTGGTGTGGTCGGACAACATCCGCGGGCCGTGGAGCGAGCCGATCGACATCGGCCTGGGCGGTTACATCGACCCCGGCCATGCGGTGGGCGAAGACGGCAAGCGCTACCTGTTCCTCAGCGGCGGCGCCTACGTGCAGCTGGCCGACGATGGCCTGAGCGTGGTGGGCAAGCCGAAACACGTCTACGACGGCTGGAAGTACCCGGAAAGCTGGGACGTGGAGGCCTACGCGCAGGAAGGTCCGAAGATCAACTTCCACAACGGCTGGTACTACATGACCACCGCCGTGGGCGGTACCGCCGGCCCGCCGACCGGGCACATGGTGATCACCGCACGCTCGCGCTCGATCCACGGGCCGTGGGTGAACGCGCCGAACAACCCGATCACCCGCACGAAGTCCGCCAGTGAGCCGTGGTGGTCGCGTGGCCATGCCACCGTCGTGGAAGGCACCGACGGGCGCTGGTGGATGATCTACCACGGCTACGAGAACGGCTACTGGACCCTCGGCCGCCAGGCACTGCTGGAGCCGATCGAGTGGACCGACGATGGCTGGTTCGTGGCCAAAGGCGGCGACCTCGGCCAGCCGCTGGCCAAGCCCTCGGGCGAGTCGGTGGGCCAGCACGGCATGGCGCTGTCGGACGACTTCAGCGGCAAGACCCTGGGCGCGCAGTGGTCGTTCTTCAACCCGGCCCAGGACGAGTACAAACGCCTCGGCTTCAGCGCCAACGGCCTGACCCTGCAGGGCAAGGGCGACACCCCGAAGGACAGCTCGCCGCTGACCGCCATCGCCGGCGACCAGGCTTACCAGTTCGAGGTCGAAATGGACATCGCGCCCGGCGCGGTGGGCGGTGCCCTGCTCTTCTACAGCGACCGGCTGTACGTGGGCGTAGGCAGCAACGGCGAGAAGTTCATCATGCACCGCTACGGCGAGGAGCGCCCCACCCGGCTGGCCCCCAGTGCCAAAGGCGGCAAGCTGTGGCTGCGGGTGACCAACAACCGCAACATCGTGACCATCCATTCCAGCACCGACGGCAAAACCTGGCAGAAGTACCCGGTTCAGATGGAAGTCTCCGGCTACCATCACAATGTGGCCGGGAAGTTCCTCGCCCTGAAGCCGGCCCTGTACGCTGCCGGCGACGGCAAGGTGACCTTCCGCCAGTTCCGCTACCGCGCCCTTGATTGAGGGCGCCGGTAGACTCCTTCGACCTCTCATGGTTTGAACACATGTCACTGCGCAGCAAGACCGACCCGTCACCGCACGGGTTGACCAAGGGCAAGGCCGCCACGATCAATGACATCGCGCGGCTGTCGGGTGTATCCAAGAAAACGGTTTCGCGGATCATCAACAACTCGCCACTGGTGCGCAAGGACACCCGTGAGAAGGTGGAAACGCTGATGCGCGAGGTGGGCTACACGCCCGATCCGCTGGCGCGCGGGCTGGCCTTCCGCCGTTCGTTCCTGATCGGCATGGTCTACGACAACCCCACCGCGCAGTACATCGTGGACATGCAGTACGGCGCGCTGGACGCGCTGCGCGGCTCCAGCTTCGAATTGGTGGTGCATCCGTGCGATTCGCGCAGCCCAGGCTACATCGAAGGCGTGCGCCGCTTCGTGCAGCAGCAGAAGCTGCACGGGGTGATCCTGGTGCCGCGTGCGTCGGAAGACCAGGCGCTGGTGGACATGCTCGATGAGATCGGCTGCCGCTTCACCCGCATCGCCGCGCTGCCGCTGGATGACACCTCGCAGATGGTGGTGACCCACGACCGCGACGGCGCCGCCGAAGCGGCCGATTACCTGCTGTCGCTGGGCCACCGCGACATCGCGCTGGTCACCGGCCCGAGCGCCTACCGCTCGGCGCACGAGCGCACCGCCGGCTTCATCGACGCCCTCGCCCAGCGCGGTATCGAGCTGCCGCCCGGGCGCATCGTGGAAGCCGGCTACACCTTCGAATCCGGTGTGGCCGCCGCCGAGAAGCTGCTGCTGGGCAAGCAGCGCCCGACCGCGATCTTCACCGGTAACGATGAAATGGCCGCCGGTATCTACAAGGTGGCGCTGCGCGCGGGCATCAACATTCCGCGCCAGCTGTCCATCATCGGCTACGACGACAGCCCGCTGGCCTCGCGCCTGTGGCCGTCGCTGACCTCGGTGCGCCGCCACACCCGCGACACCGGCCGCACCGCCGCCGCGATGCTGGTCCAGCCCGACGGCCAGGCCGCGCTGCAGATCGCCAGCGTGCGCCCGCACCTGATCGTTCGCGATTCGTGCCAACCGCCGGAGGACTGACGGGACGGTGCGGGTCACGACCAACGGTCGTGACCTACCGGCAAGGCAGCCCACCCGACCGAAAGCCCCACGAGATGATTCCACGCGGTAGGTCACGACCGTTGGTCGTGACTTCCCACCGATCCCGCAATGCAAAATGACACCGGTTTCCTCCTTGGCTAGAATGGGGGAAATCGCGCCGGGGCCGCCCCGTCGGCCCACCCCTGCTCTGGAGACGCCATGTACTGCAAGACCCACTACGCCACCCATCCCGACGCCATCAAGGGCGCCAGCAACGATGACCTGCGCGAGCTGTACCTGCTCGACGGCCTGTTCAATGCCGACGCGGTGACCCTGAAGTACACCCACTACGAGCGCTTCGTGCTCGGCGGTGCGGCCCCGGTGAAGGGCCCGGTGTCGCTGCCGAAGCAGACCGAACCGGCCTCCGCCGCCGGCCATGCGTTCCTGGAGCGCCGCGAGCTGGGCATCATCAACGTCGGCGCCGGCAGCGGCACCGTCACCGTCGACGGCACCGTGTACACGCTGGGCCCGAAGGACGGCCTGTACGTGGCCATGGGCAGCGAAGAGGTGGTATTCGCCTCCGACGACGCGGCCAACCCCGCGCAGTTCTACCTGGCCTCGACCCCGGCGCATGCGCGCTTCGAGACCAAGCAGCTGTCCATCAAGGATGCGGTTGCGCTGGAACGCGGCGCGCTGGAAACCAGCAACGAACGCACCATCTACCAGTACATCGTGCCGGCCACCTGCCAGTCCTCGCAGCTGCTGCTGGGCCTGACCGTGCTGAAGCCGGGCAGCGTCTGGAACACCATGCCGCCGCACCTGCACGACCGTCGCAGCGAGGTCTATTTCTACTTCGACCTGGGCCAGAACGACCGTGTGTACCACTTCATGGGCGAGCCGGACGCGCAGCGCCACATCGTGATCCAGAACAACGAAGCGGTGGTGTCCCCGCCGTGGTCGATCCACATGGGTGCCGGCACCAGCAACTACGCCTTCATCTGGGCGATGGGTGGCGAAAACCTGGACTACACCGACATGCACGTGCTGGACATCTGCCAGCTCAAGTAACCCACACCGCATTGGATAAGGACCGTAACTGCAATGGCTAATCCGTTCAGTCTGGAAGGCAAGGTCGCCCTCGTTACCGGTGGCAACACCGGCCTGGGGCAGGGCATCGCCGTGGCGCTGGCCCAGGCCGGCGCCGATGTGGCCGTGGCCGGCATCGCGCCGCCCACCGACACCATCGCAAAGATCACCGCGCTCGGCCGCCGCTGCCTGGCGGTGGAAGCAAACCTGATCAGCATCGAGCCGGTGGAGCGGGTGATCCGCGAAACCATCGAAGGGTTGGGTGGCCTGGATATCCTGGTCAACAACGCCGGCCTGATCCGCCGCGCCGATGCGGTGGACTTCAGCGAGCAGGACTGGGACGACGTGATGAACGTCAACATCAAGTCCGCGTTCTTCATCTCGCAGGCCGCCGGCCGCCACTTCATCGCGCAGGGCCGCGGTAAGATCATCAACATCGCCTCGATGCTGTCCTTCCAGGGCGGAATCCGGGTGCCGTCGTACACCGCCAGCAAGAGCGGCATCGCCGGCATCACCCGCCTGCTGGCCAATGAGTGGGCCAACAAGGGCATCAACGTCAACGCGATCGCCCCGGGTTACATGGCCACCGACAACACCGCCGCCCTGCGCGCCGACCAGGACCGCAACAAGTCCATCCTCGACCGCATTCCGGCCGGGCGTTGGGGTACTCCGGAAGACCTCGCCGGTACGGCGGTGTTCCTGGCGTCCAGCGCCTCGGATTACGTCAACGGTTCGGTGATTCCCGTGGATGGGGGTTGGCTGGCCCGGTGATGCATGGGTATCGACCAACGGTCGATACCTACCGGGATCAGATCGTCGGCCGCGAACCCGCGGCGCAAGACCGGTAGGTACCGACCGTTGGTCGGTACCCCCGCCAAACGTCCTGACGGTAGCGCCGGCCGTTGGCCGGCCCTCCTGGAGCCCGAACATGCACCGCTTCCTGCTCCCGATGCTTTTGTTGTTCGCGGCGGTCACCACACACGCGGCGCCGCACCGTGTTTTCATTGCCGGCGATTCCACCGCTGCCGACTACGGCCCCGAACGCGCGCCGCTGATGGGCTGGGGCCAGGCCCTGCCGAGTTATCTGGACCCCGCCGTCTGGCAGGTCCGCAATCACGCCAAGGCGGGCCGCAGCGCGCGCAGCTTCATCGAGGAAAAACGCCTCGATGCGATCGCAGCCGAGATCCAGCCCGGCGACGTGCTGCTGATCCAGTTCGGCCACAACGACGCAAAATTCGAAGACCCCACCCGCTACGACGACCCGGACACCGCCTACCCGCAGTACCTGATGCGCTACGTGCAGCTGGCCCGCGACAAGCGCGCCACGCCGGTGTTGATCACCCCGGTGGCGCGGTTGCTGTACGACTTCGGTTCGTTGCTGGACACGCACGGGCTGTACACCCAGGCGGTGAAGCAGCTGGCCGCGCGCGAACAGGTGGCGCTGATCGATCTCAACGCCAGCTCCACCCGCTGGATCCGCGCGCTGGGCGAGCAGGGCGCCAAGCCATACTTCATGTTCGTGCCGGAACAGAAGAAGGCCGACGGCACCCATTTCAGCACTGCCGGTGCCACCGCCGTGGCCTGCCTGGTGCTGCGTGACTGGGTGGCGTTGCAGCCAACGCTGACGCCGGCGTTGAAGCGCGACATCGATTGCGATGTCAGCCAAGCCGCAGGGCACGGCGCTGACCCGGCCAAGCCGTCGCGGGTGGTGCACGAAGGCGATATCGCCATTACCCAGTCCGGTCCGCATGGCGGTGCCGGCCCGACCACGGCGTATCCGTTCTTCGCCGACGACAAGGACCTGCCCTTCGTGCTGCGCAAGCGGGTGCTGCACAAGGGCGCGGGCATCGGCCTGCACCCGCAGCACAAGGACGAGATCTATTACATCGTGAGCGGGCAGGGCAGCTACGTACTGGATGGCAAGCAGTACGACGTGGCGGCCGGCGATGCGCTGCTCACCCGCGTAGGCAGCCTCCATGCGCTGCAGCAGCGCGGGGAGCAGGATCTGGTGGTGCTGCTGGCGTATCCGCGGTGAAGGCGCAGCCGGGCAGGGCCCGGTGGGTCGGCTTCTGGCAGGTCCCCGGCGATCATGCTGCCGCACGACCAACGGTCGTGCGCTACCGCCGCCGCGCACCGTGTCACGACCATTGGTCTCAGCGCACCGTCCCGGCGGTAGGGCACGACCGTTGGTCGTGACGCTTCAACCTTACACGTCGCCGCCTTCCGCCCAGCCCTCGCCAGTGCCCTTCTGGAACACGCGGTCGCCTTCCTGCACATCACCGGCCGGCAGGTGCTCCTGCGTTTCCAGCGCGGCGTAGATCGGGGTGAAGTCCGGCGCGGTGGCTTCCATCAGCTGCTCGTAGCTGTCGATGACGAAGTAGGTCTTCTGGAAGGTATCGATGCGGTAGCGGGTGCGCATGATGCGCTCCAGGTCGAACCCGATCCGGTTCGGCGCAGCTGATTCCAGCGAGTACAGCGATTCGCCCTTGGACGAGACGATGCCCGCGCCGTAAATGCGCAGCCCTTCGGGCGTATTGATCAGGCCGAACTCCACGGTGTACCAGTACAGGCGGGTGAGGTGCTGCAGCGCTTCGGGGCCGATCGCGTGCGCCTTGACGCCGCCGCGGCCGTAGGCGGCCATGTAATCGGCGAACACCGGGTTCATCAGCAACGGCACGTGCCCGAACAGGTCGTGGAACATGTCCGGTTCGGCGATGTAGTCGATCTGGTCCGGGCGGCGGATCCACCAGGTGACCGGGAAGCGGCGGTTGGCCAGGTGGTCGAAGAAGTCCAGTTCCGGCAGCAGGCCTTCCACGCCAACCAGGGTCCAGCCGGTCGCGGCGCCCAGCACTTCGTTGAGCTGGTCGAAGCGCGGAATCATGTGCGCGTTCATGCCCATCTCGTCCTGCGCCTGCAGGAACTCCTTGCTGGCCCGGCCCACCAGCAGCTCACGCTGGCGCTGATACAGCGTGCTCCAGGTGGCGTGGTCGGCGGCGGTGTAGCTTTCCCACGGCTGTTCCACCACGGCGGTGGTGTACACCGGCACGTAGCCCTTGTCGGTCTGCTGGTGTTCGACGCGGCGGGGGGCGGTGGCGGTTTCCATCGAGGTGGGCTCCTGGGAAGTGACCCCTTGATGCTAGGGCAGGGCGCGCGCAAGAGGATTGCAAAGTTGCGCGGATCTGCCGACTTGGCGCAATATCGTTGCGTCCAATCAATGTTGCGGAGCAGCAATGTCCGGAGATGCCCAGTTCGACCGCACGGATCTGCGTCTTCTGGCGGAGATCCAGCAACATGGCCGCGCCACCAACGCCGAACTGGCGGCGCGGGTGAACCTTTCTCCGTCGGCCTGCCTGCGGCGGGTCCAGCGGCTGGAGAGCGAAGGGGTGATCGCCGGCTACGGCGCGCGACTGGAACCGCGCCGGATCGGGCTGGGGCTGCAGGCCTTCGTGCGCGTACAGCTGGAAAAGCACGACCAGCACGCCATCGGCGTGTTCGCCGACAGCGTGGTGGACTGGGATGAAGTGGTGGCCTGCCATGCGCTGACCGGCGACATGGATTACCTGCTGCACATCTACGTGCGCGACCTGGAGCACTTTTCCAGCTTCCTGCTGGACAAGCTGCTCAATGCAGCGGGCGTGGCCGACGTAAACTCCAGTTTCGTGCTGCGCACGGTGAAGGACTTCAGGGCGTTGCCGTTGTCGCAGCTGGAATGACGCAACGCGTCATTCCAGCGGTAGAGCCGACTGTTGGTCGGCTGCCCTTTGCGCAGACTCCGCCGCCCGTGCGGAGAGCAGCCGACTAACAGTCGGCTCTACCGCGGGCGGCGTCCAGCGATGACGCGGTTTACCCCTCGCACTTTTCCTTGCGGCCCATCAGCTTGCCCACGCGCGAGGGTTCGTCGCACTTCGGCTTGGGCGGGGGCGGCGCCGCTGCCGCCGTGCGTGCCTTCTGCAACTGCTGGATCTTGGCGCGGATCTGCGGCATTGCCGCCATCGCGGCCTTTTCGCCCTCCAGGATCGCGTAACCGCGCTGGCTGAAATCGGCCGCGCCGATGTCCAGCACCTTGGGGCGGATGATGATGTCGGCACGCGCCAGTTCCTGCTCGCCCAAGCGCTGGCCCATGATCGAGATGGACTGGTTGACGATGCCCAGCATGCCGGTCGGCGATTTGCCGCTGGCCTTGCTGGAGATATCCACCGCGATGACGAAGTCCGCGCCCAGTTGGCGCGCGGCATCCACCGGCACCGGGCTGACCACGCCGCCGTCGACGAACAGGTTGCTGCCGATCTTCACCGGCTCGAACACGCCCGGGATGCTGCTCGAAGCACGCACCGCCTGGCCGACGTTGCCGCGCACGAACACCGCGCGATCGCCGGTATCCAGGTTGGTGGCCACGGCCGCGAAGGGCTTCTTCAGCTTTTCGGCCGGCTTGTTGTTCACCTGCGCGTTGACGTAATCCTGCAGCTTCTGGCCCTGGACCAAGCCGCCGGAGAACAGGCGCACGTCGCGGATGCTGGCCTCATCCAGCGCCACGGCCTTGGACTGCATCTGGAAGGCATCCATGCCGCTGGCATACAGCGCGCCGACCACGCTGCCGGCGCTGGTGCCGGACACCACGACCGGCTCGAAGCCATTGGCTTCCAGCATCTTGATCACGCCGATGTGCGCGAAGCCCTTGGCCGCACCGCCGCCGAGCGCGATGCCGATCTTCACCGGCTTGGCCGGCGCGGCAGGCACCACCACGGGGGTGACCGGGGTGGGGCGGGCGTTCTCGCCCCCACAGCCAGCCAGCAGGCCGAGCAGGGCAACAGACAGCGTCAGGCAGGTGCGGCGGAAGGCGGTCATGGCGTCTGCGGAAAGTGAATGGGCAATAGCATAGCGGTAGCGCCGGCCGTTGGCCGGCCTTCGAGATGGTTGGGGCGGGGGGCGTTTAGCGGGGCGTCGGGCCGACCATGGCGCGCGCTGGCCGCGCGGGTGATGCGTGGCGCGTGGCTGCTCGGTAGTACGTACTGGGTAACGGCGCCAGCAAAAAAGAGGCCCGCTTGCGCGGGCCTCTCGGTGCCTTTCGGCCAAATGTACTGCGTGTGCCTTTCGGCCAACGCCACCAGTTTATGGACCAGGGTCGACGGGTGCAAGCTGAAACGAAGCCATCGAGCTGTCAAGAAAGCCGTGGAATCAACGGGTTGCCTCGGATTCAAGGGCTTCCGGAGGCCTGGGGGAGTGCTGGGGTTCTCGATCCATTTGCGACAAATCGCGCACGGCGTCGAGGAGGCCTTGGCAGCCTATGGCCCTGATCACTGCACGCTGGATGGACGCGAGGCAGTCATCAGACACCCTTGGGGGTGGCGAACCGCGTCGATTCAGTGGCCTCAGGCGGTTCCGGTCGACCGTCTGGACCATGTTGGACTTGGCCCAGCAGGTCGGTGCGTTCCGGTACCTGACAAGGTCGGGCAGTTGGGAACGCTCCAGACGGACATGCAGTCCTCTGGCCTCGCCCGCTTTCCGGGGATTGTTGTGGCAGTCCTGCGTGGTGCTGATGGGAACGACCAGATACTGGCCCTTGTGGTCTCCAAGGATGACAACGGGACGGGGCTTCTGGATCTCGTAGGGAATAGGGCCTTGGAACTCGGTTCTGGTGTACTCGGTTCGGCCATTGGTCCCAGCCATGACAGGCGCTCCGTCCGGGTCCAGGAGTGGGCGGTATCTGCCGAAAAGACATTCGTAAATCTCGCCGCGCTTGATTCGGGAATTCATTGCAGAACCCTTTCTGGATCGCCCGGTTTGTAGCACCGGCCGCGATCGAAGACAGGTACTGACTCACCATTCGGGTGTGACCATCGTTGCGCCAGGAAGGCATCCACACGAACCCGCCTCAAGACAGAAGCCTTTCCAGACGCTGTCGCCAGATCCACCGCGTGATTCTGCGGCGGAGCTCGTTGTCGCCATTGGCTACGCAGCTTCGAACCTCCTCTCTGGAGATTCCGGCAGCGGCGATTCCGAGCCGGTGCCGTTCCCTGAAGGCGTTCATCCACCCGTTCCCGTTTCACATTTCCGGGACCGGATCCTGATAATCAGTGGTCCGCATTTGCGACGCTGTTGTTGTACTGCAACAATTGTCTGGTAGCGCCGGTCCACCACCCTTCCCAACACAGCCTAATCGCCATGTTCCCGAACCGCACTGCCCACGGCCGTACTCCGTCCGTGCATCCCCTCGTTGTCGCGCTTGCCGCCCTGCTGCCATTGACGGCCGCAGCCCAGGACGCCCCCGCCACCAAGGATCCGGTAGCACTCGACACCCTGCAGGTCACGGCCCAGCGCCGCGTCGAAAACGCCAAGGACGTGCCGGTCTCGATCTCGGCCATCCAGGGTGAAAAGCTCGACGTGCTCGGTTCGGCCGGCGACGACATCCGCTTCCTGTCGGCCCGCGTGCCGAGCCTGAACATTGAATCGTCCTATGGTCGTGCCTTCCCGCGCTTCTACATCCGCGGCCTGGGCAACACCGATTTCGATCTCAATGCCTCGCAGCCGGTGTCGCTGGTGTATGACGATGTGGTGCAGGAAAGCCCGCTGCTGAAGGGCTTCCCGCTGTTCGACCTGGCCGGCGTGGAAGTACTGCGCGGCCCGCAGGGCACGCTGTTCGGGCGCAATACGCCGGCCGGCGTGGTCAAGTTCGATTCGGCCCGCCCGTCGCAGGATGCCGATGGTTACGTCAAAGTTTCCTACGGCACCTATGACACCTGGAACACACAGGCCGCCTACGGTGGCCCGCTGACCGACCGCTGGTCCGCGCGCGTGTCGGCGCTGTACCAGCGCCGCGACAACTACGTGGACAACACCCGCCCGAACGCACCGGCCGAAGGCTTTGAAGGCTACGACGAAGCCGCCGGCCGCGTGCAGTTCCTGTACGAAGGTGACGAATTCGAAGCCTTGTTCAACCTGCACAAGCGCAAGCTCAACGGCACCGCGCGCCTGTTCCGGGCCAACATCATCCAGCCGGGCAGCAACGCGCTGGTGGAAAACTTCGACCGCGACAAGGTCTCCAACGACGGCGAGAACTTCTCCGAACTGGAAACCTGGGGCGGCAGCGCGCGCCTGCAGTGGAACCTGGGCAGCGTGACCCTGCACTCGATCACCGGCTATGAAACCGCCGAATCGCTCAACCATGGCGACATCGACGGCGGCTACGGCGCCAGCTTCCTGGGCGCCGGCAACTACGGCCCGGGCTTCATTCCGTTCCCGTCCGAATCGGCCGACGGCCTGCCGCACCACCGCCAGTGGACCCAGGAATTCCGCGTGGAATCCAACGAGTGGGGCCGCTTCGACTGGCAGGCGGGCGTGTTCTACTTCGATGAAGACGTCACCATCGACAGCTTCAACTACGATTCGCTGACCCCGGGCAACCCGCAGACCGGCCATGCCGTGCAGAGCCAGCGCAACAAGGCGTGGGCAGCGTTCGCGTCCGGCGATTTCGACGTGACCGAGAAGTTCAAGCTGCGCGGCGGCGTGCGCTACACGCAGGACAAGAAGGACTTCACCGCCAGCGTGCTGCAGGCGGTGCCGGGTGGCACGCCGGTGAGCGGTCCGTACATCGCCAACACCGATGTCGACGATGTCAGCTGGGACCTGAGCGGTGTGTACCAGATCACCGACAACGTCAACACCTACGCCCGCGTGGCCAAGGGCTTCCGCGCGCCGTCGATCCAGGGCCGCCTGGCCTTCGGTGGCGTCTCGCAGGCCGACTCGGAGAAGGTGATTTCGTATGAAGTGGGCGTCAAGGCCGACCTGTTCGACCGCCGCGCGCGCCTGGGCTTCAACATCTTCCGCTACAACGTCGATGGCCAGCAGCTGATCGCGGTGGGCGGCAGCAACAACACTGCCACCCTGCTCAATGCCGACAAGACCATCGGCCAGGGCGCGGAGCTGGACTTCGAAGCCTACCTGACCGACCACGTGCTGCTGACCCTGGGCAGCAGCTACAACGACACCGAGATCAAGGACCGCGACCTGGCGGTAGCAATCTGCGGCGGCGGCTGCACCATCACCGACCCGACCACCGTGATCAATGGTGGCACCTACGCGCTGGTCAACGGCAACCCGTTGCCGCAGGCGCCGAAGTGGATCCACAACCTGACGCTGCGCGCCGGCTTCCCGATCAACGATGCCAGCGAGCTTTACGTCTACACCGACTGGGCCTACCGCAGCCCGGTGAACTTCTTCCTGTACGAGTCGCCGGAATTCCGCAGCCGCTCGTCGCTGGAAGGCGGCCTGCGCCTGGGTTACAACTGGGATTACGGCCAGTACGACGTGGCCGTGTTTGGTCGCAACCTGACCAACCAGACCCGCGTGGTGGGTGCGATCGACTTCAACAACCTGACCGGCTTCCTCAACGAGCCGCGTACGTTTGGTGTGGAGTTCACCGCGAAGTTCTGATCGGGGTGCGCAGCATGTAGACGAAAACGGCGCGGAGCAATCCGCGCCGTTTTTTTTGTCGATCACAAACCGGTAACGCCGACGGTGACGCCGACGGTAACGCAGACGGTAGTGCCGACTGTTAGTCGGCAGCTCTCCCTTCCGAGGTCATGAACGCCTGACGGGTGGCTTCGGCCGGGCGTAAACGTCGGTGGCGCTTCCACAATGGCAGTCATTCGACTTCGGATGCTTGCGCCGCGCTGCGCGCGGTCGCCGACTAACAGTCGGCGCTACGAATTGCTGGCGAACGTCCGTGGATCAGGATACGTCGCGAATTGCTGGCGAACGCGATCAGATCCGGATGCGTCACCATCGGGCGACCCAACGTCACAGCGCGCTGGCGGGTCGGACCTTCAGTACCGTTTCCTCGGCCGCGCAATCGCGGCTCACGGTTGCGCCTGCCGTTCGGGCTGCTGCGATTTCCTTTCGGGCGGCCAGCAGGTCGCGGTTGAACTCGGCGTTGTCGTGCAGCCTTGCCACCGCCGCCGCGCCCATGAAGCGTCCTTCCAAGATGTCGCTCTGCCAGTGCACGTTGCACACCAGGCGGCTTTCACCGTAGTTGCGGCCGCGGGCCTGGATGGCGTCGGCGCGCTCGGGGACGATTTCCGACAGGATCAGCGCCCACGCCCAGCCGATGGAGGTGTGGCCGGACGGGTAGGAGCCATTCTTGCGCAGGCCTTCTTCATCCTCCGGCGTGCAGGTCGGTTCGCCATTGACCATGAACGGGCGCGCGCGCTGGTAGTGGTGCTTGGCGGCGCGGGTGGCGGCGCTGGCATCGATGCGGCTGCGCTCGAGCAGGCGGTACAGCGCGGGGGTCTTCTGTGCATCCACATCCAGCCCGATCGCGCAGGCGAACTGGTTCGCCCCTTCCGGGAAGCCCAGTTCGGCATCGCGGTGGGCCTGGGCGAAACGCGGGCTGTCGCGCAGGGCGCGCGCTTCGCGGCTGACCTGCTCGTCCAGCGCGAACCCGGCCGAGCCGGCCGCCGGCGGGGCCGGCACCAGCGCCAGGCTGTCCGGCACTGCGTCGGGCGCCAGGTAGCCCACCGCCTTGGTCACCACCGAGGCCTCCACCGGCGTGGTCGGCGCGGCCACCGTGGTACAGCCGGCCAGCGCCGCGATCAGGGCGGTGGCCAGCAGGGGGCGCAGGAACGGGGCGGAAGCGGCAGCGTGCATCGGCAGGTCTCAAAAGCGTGAAGCGCGCATGATCGCAGCTTCCCAGGCCCCTGCCAGCGGCCACTGGTCATGCCGCCAGACCCGGCATGGCGCCGTGAAGGGCCGCGTTGGGAGTCGTTTCAAATGATAGGAATCCTCTACTGGTTCACGGAAACCTATTCGCAGGCGGAATAGCTTCTGTCGGCAATCAGGGGGATCACCGGGAAAGGGAGTCACACGATGCAAAGCACTGCAGTGGGGAAGGGCGCGGGCCTGGCCCTGGGAATGATGCTGGCCTGCGCCAGCGCGCACGCCGCCGACGTGGTGGGCGTGGCGTTCGTGCACGGCACCGGCAAGCAGACCGATGCGCGCGCGGATTACTGGCAGCCGGGCATCATCGACACGGTGCGCCAGGGCCTGCCCAACAGCGCCAATTACACCGTGGTCAACTGCGATTTCGAGCAGTACATGTGGAAGCCTGAAGCGGCCGGCTGCCTGGCCGGGCAGCTCACCACCTTCATCAACACCCGTGGCATCACCAGGCTGGTGGTGATCACCCATTCCAACGGCGGCAACGTGGTGCGCTGGATCCTGTCCAACCCCACCTACGACAGCCGTTACCCGAAGCTTATCCAGACCATCAGCAAGGTCACCGCGCTGGCGCCCTCGTCGGCCGGCACGCCGCTGGCCGACGCCGTGCTCAACGGCAACGCCTTCGAAGCGTCGGTCGGCTGGCTGCTGGGTTACCAGAACGATGCGGTGCGCATGCAGCAGGTGGGCTGGATGGCCACCTACAACGCGCAGAACCTGTACGGCACCGCCGGTCGCCCGGCGCTGCCCAAGCCGTTCCGCGCGGTGGTGGGTTCGGATGTGGAATCGGCGGTGTGGGACAGCAACAGCTACTGCGGTGGCTATGCGCAGAACGTGGGGCTGGAGCTCACCCAGAACTGGCTCGACAGCTGTTCCGATGGCTTCCTGGAATGCAGCAGCCAGAAGGCGGCCGGCAGCGTGCTGTTCACCGACAAGGCGCGCACCAACGGCGCCGAACCGCTCAGCCACAACCAGAGCCGGCGCGAATGCTTCGGCCTGGGCGCGATCCTGCGCAACGACCTGACCCTCTGAGGAGCACGCCATGACGTCACGATTGATGCTTGCAATGGCCGTCGCCTCGGCACTGTTCGCGCTGCCGCTGCACGCCGCCCAACCGCTGCAGGCCGCGCGCGGCACCGACCAGGTGGCCCCACGCGTGGAGCGCGCACCGATGCCCGATGCCACGGTGGAACGCGCCCCCGTGCGCTTTGCCTGGGCGCTGGACCCGACCCGGGCGCTGAGCGCGCCGGCCCCGTTCGTTGCACTGAGCCGCAGCTACTGGGACACCGTGGATGCGGCCACGCTGCAGCGCGGCCTGGAGCTGCCGCTCACCGCGCCGGATGCGGTGATCCAGGTCAGCCCGGTGCAGGGCGCCCGCGCGCTGGAGGTGGAGCAGCTGCAGGTGCGCGACCCCTCCGGGGCGGTGGCGCTGGACAAGGTGGTCGATGCCCAGCAGCTGCGCGCCGCAGGCATGGGCGTGGGCGAGGGCAGCGCGATGGCGCGGACCGGCGCCAGCACGGCGGTGGGCACCTACCGCCTGCAGGCCCCGCAGGCCCAGGGCCGCTACGTGGTACAGGTGCTGGAGCCCAACAGCCCGATCGCGCTGACCCTGCAGGCCGACCGCCAGCAGGTGCTGGCCGGTGGCAGCATGCTGTTGAACGCACGCCTGCAGCACGACGGTGGCAACGCGGCGCGGGCGGCGGGGCGCTCGGCAGCGCGCACGCTGCCGGCGGGCGGCGAAGCACTGCTGGTGGCACCGGACGGGCGCAGCTGGCCGGTGCCGCTGGTGGCCGGGAAGGATGGCCTGCGCGCGCAGGTGACCATCCCCGAGGATGTGGGGCAGGCACAGGGGCTGTGGGAGCTGCAGGCCTTCGTGACCGCGCAGGGCGTGCAGCGCGACGCCAAGGTGGCGTTCGCCGTCGCCTTGCCGACGGCGCGCTTCAGCGGCCAGGTCGAGGTGGATGCCGCCCGGCGCCAGGTGCGGCTGCCGCTGCAGATCGGCGCGCCGGGCCGTTACGAGGCGCGCGGCACGCTGCACGCCACCGGGCCCGACGGCAGGCTGCACCCGGTGGCGCAGGCGCATAGCGCGGCGTGGTTTGATGCGGCCGGTGCCGGCGAACTGCTGCTGGCGTTCGACACGGTGGCATTACCGGGTGGCTACGGCGCCCCGTTCGAACTGCGTGACCTGCAGCTGCAGGACCAGGGCCGGATGGCCCCGATCGAAAGCCGCGCAGTAGCAGTGCGGTTCTGATGGAGGCCGGGGGCGGCAACGCCGCCCCCGGCTGTCACCCCGCGAAGGCGGTCAACCGGCCCTCGTGCTCGACGACCTGGATCGGCCCGCCGAATACCTCCGACAGCGGCCCATCCCGCAGCAATTCCGCCCGTGTGCCATCGGCCGCGATCCGGCCACCGCGCAGCAGCACCACGCGTTCGATTTCCGGAATCACTTCTTCGATGTGGTGGGTCACCA
The DNA here is from genome assembly GCF_019091045.1 of Stenotrophomonas sp. GbtcB23. Classification (NCBI taxonomy): domain Bacteria; kingdom Pseudomonadati; phylum Pseudomonadota; class Gammaproteobacteria; order Lysobacterales; family Lysobacteraceae; genus Stenotrophomonas; species Stenotrophomonas sp. GbtcB23. The sequence goes on from NZ_JAGXKC010000017.1 coordinate 45,403, forward strand.
GCACCAGGGTGATGCCCTGCGCGGCCAGCGTGCGCATGGTGGCGATCAGGTGCTGGCGCGCCACCAGGTCCAGTCCGGTGGACGGCTCGTCCAGCAGCAGCGCCTGCGGCCGGTTCACCAGCGCACGGGCGATCAGCACGCGCCGGGTTTCACCGGCGGACAATTCGGCATAGCCCCGGTGCAGCAATGGCAACGCCCCGGTCAGTGCCAGCGTCTCGCGCACCCGCGCGCGCATGTCGTCGGTGACCTCGCGGAACGCGGGCACCACGAAGCTGGCGAAGAACCCCGACAGCACCGCTTCTTCCACGGTCAGCCCGGGCATGTCGGCCAGGTTGCTGCTCAGGTCACCGGTGACGATGCCCAGCTGCGAGCGCAGCCGGTCCACCTGCCAGCGGTTCTGCCCGAGCACGCGCACGGCGACGGTGCCGTCCGCGTGCGCCAGCGGGTACAGCTCACGGGTGATGAGCTTGATGAAGGAGGATTTGCCGCAGCCATTGGGGCCGAGCAGCGCGGTGTGCTGGCCCTGGGCGATGCGCAGGCTCAGGTCATGCAGCACGCGGACCTGCCCCCGGATCACACAGGCGCGGTCGAGTTCGATCAGGGGGGCGGCGGCGGCGATGGCCGGCGGTGGGGTGGCAACGGTCATGAATGCGGGGGCAATGCTCACGAAGGGGGAAAACAACTGAATGACTGCGCAAAAATCGCATCAGACGGATGAAGTTTGCAACGTCTGGCCCCATGATGGACCCACCTGTCACCGTTTCCCTGCTGGCCATCACGGCCCGGAGTCCTGCGATGCTCGATACCCTCATCAACTTCCTGACCGGCGGTGTCGTCGGCCTCGGCTGGTGGGGCATGGGCCTGGTGCTGCTGGTGTTCACCCAGCTCACCATCTTTGCCGTCACGCTCTACCTGCATCGCAGCCAGGCGCACCGCGGCGTGGATTTCCACCCGGTCATCGCGCACTTCTTCCGCTTCTGGACCTGGCTCACTACCTCCATGATCACCAAGGAGTGGGTGGCCATTCACCGCAAGCACCACGCCAAGGTGGAAACCGACGAAGACCCGCACAGCCCGGTGACCAAGGGCATCGGCACGGTGTTCTGGCGCGGCGTGGAGCTGTACCGCGAAGCCCGTGGCATGCGCGCGGACATCGAACAGTACGGCCGCGGCGCCCCGGAAGACTGGATCGAGCGCCACCTGTACACCCCGCACGCCAACCTGGGCCCGGTGGCCCTGTTGGCGGTGAACCTGCTGCTGTTCGGCCTGCCCGGCGTGGCCCTGTGGGCGATCCAGATGGCGTGGATTCCGTTCTGGGCCGCCGGCGTGGTCAACGGCCTGGGCCACTGGTGGGGCTACCGCAACTTCGAGTCGGCCGATACCTCCACCAACCTCACCCCGTGGGCGTTCTGGATCGGCGGCGAAGAACTGCACAACAACCACCATGCCTTCCCCAGCTCGGCCCGCTTCTCGATGCGCCGCTGGGAGTTCGATATCGGCTGGGCGGCGATCCGTGGCCTGCAGGCCGTGGGCCTGGCCAAGGTGCTGCGCGTGGCGCCCAGCATGGACGTGCGCCCGAACATCGCCGTGCCCGATGCCGAAACCCTGAAGGCCCTGCTCTCGCACCGCTTCCAGGCCATGACCGATTACCAGCGCAACGTGTTCGTGCCGGCCCTGCGCGAAGAAGCCGCGTTTGCCGGTGCCAAGCTGCGCAAGCTGCTGCCGCGCCGCATGCGCCGGGGCCTGGTCAACGACGGCCGCTGGCTCAAGCCCGATTGCCGCGCCGAACTCAGCAGCTGGGTCGAACAGCGCCCGCGCATCCGCGTGCTGGTCGAACACCGCGCGCGCCTGGCCGCCCTGCTGGAAGCCCGTGGCAACGATGCCGCCGAACGCCTGAAGCTGCTCCAGGCTTGGTGCCATGAAGCCGAGGCCAGTGGCATCGCCGCGCTGCAGAACTACGCCGCGCGCCTGAAAGGCTACGCGCTGACGGCGCACTGACCGGTGCGGCCTGCCCCTGGCACCACCGGAAAGCGCCGCCTTGTGCGGCGTTTTTCCTGCGCGTCCCTGTTGCTGCTCGCCGCCGCCGCGCAGGCCCAGGTCACCGACACCGGCAGTTACCTGCAACGCATGGATGCCGATGGCGACGGCAAGGTCAGCGTCGAGGAGTATGTGCAATGGATGATGTACGCCTTCGACCGCATGGACCGCAACGCCGACGGCGTGCTCAGCGCCGATGAACTGCCCGGCGGCAAAGGCAGGCCGATCACCCGCGAGCAGCAACGGCAGACGATCATCGAACGCTTCCACAAGCAGGACGCCAACGGTGACGGCTTCCTGAGCGCGAAAGAGCTCGCCGCCCCACCCCGATGACACCGCGCACCCGCCTGCCATTCCCCCATGCCTGAACTTCCCGAAGTAGAAACCACCCGCCGCGGCCTGGCCCCGCACCTGGAAGGGCGCCGCGTGCACGGCGTGATCCTGCGCCGGCCGGACCTGCGTTGGCCGATTCCCGACGAAATCAGCGCGCTGCTGCCCGGCCAGGCGATTGAAGGCGTGCGCCGCCGCGCCAAGTACCTGCTGCTCGACACCGCCATCGGCAGCGCAGTGCTGCACCTGGGCATGTCCGGCAGCCTGCGTGTACTCCCGGGGGATACCCCGGTCCGCGCGCACGACCACGTGGACATCAGCCTGGACAACGGCCGCCTGCTGCGCTTCAACGACCCGCGCCGCTTCGGCAGCCTGCTCTGGCAGCCGGCGGGGGAAATCCATGAGCTGCTGGCCACGCTGGGCCCGGAACCGCTGGATGACGCGTTCGACGGCGACTACCTGTTCCAGCGCAGCCGGGGCCGGAAGGCGCCGGTGAAAACCTTCCTGATGGACCAGGCCATCGTGGTGGGGGTGGGGAACATCTACGCCGCCGAAAGCCTGTTCATGGCCGGGATCAACCCGCTGCGCGAGGCGGGGAAGATCTCGCGTGAGCGCTACCAGCGCCTGGCCACGGCGGTGAAGCAGATCCTGGCCTATGCCATCACCCGTGGCGGCACCACCCTGCGCGATTTCATCAACCCCGACGGTGCCCCGGGCTATTTCGAGCAGGAACTGCTGGTCTACGGCCGTGAAGGCGAACCATGCCGGCAGTGCGGGCGCGCCCTGCGCCACGCCACCATCGGCCAGCGCGCCAGCGTCTGGTGCGGCCACTGCCAGCGCTGAACTGTCCTACGCATCTGCAGGAAGCGGCGCTATAGTCGGCCAAACGTCACCGGCGGGGGTGTGCGATGGACGAAAGCCCGGATATCACCGTATGGCTCGATTCGGCCCGGTCGGGCGACCGCGCCTCGCTGGACCGGGTGCTGACCCTGCTCTACCAGGAACTGCACAGCATGGCCCGGCGCCAGCTGGCCGGGCAGCAGGGCCGCACCCTGGATGCCACCTCGCTGGTCCACGAGTCCTACCTCAAGCTGCTGGGGGCACGCGGCGCGGCGCGCTTTGAAGACCGCGCGCACTTCTTTGCCTACGCGGCCTCGGCCATGCGCAGCGTGGTAGTGGATTACGCGCGCAACCGGCTGGCGCGCAAGCGCGGCGGCGATCTCAAGCGCGTGGCGGAAATACCTGAGAACAGCAGCAGCGGCGTGCGTCTGGATGAGGACCTGCTGGCGCTGGACGTGGCACTGGCACGGCTGCAGGCGGTGGACAACCACCTGGCCAAGGTAGTGGAGCTGCGCTACTTCGCGGGGTTGTCGGAACAGGAAATCGCCGATCTGTGCCAGCGCTCGGAGCGCAGCATCCGGCGCGATTGGCAGAAGGCACGGATGTTCCTGCTGGCGTCGGTCCGCGAGGACTGAGCACGGCGGCAGTCGGGTTCCCGCGCGAGGGCGCGGGCGGATGTGCACGGTGGCAACACAGCGCCCGGGGAAGGGACGATGGACGCAGTGCGCTGGCGGCAGTTGTCGACGCTGCTGGATCAGTTGCTGGAACTACCCCACGACCAGCGCGCCGCACGCCTGGCGCAGCTACGCGTGGCCAATGCGACGCTGGCCGATGACCTGGAACGGCTGCTGGAGCACGAGCAGGAAAGCCAGGAATTCCTGGCCCAGCCGCTGTGGACCGCCGCGCCCGAGGACAGCCGCGCCGGCACCCACATCGGTCCGTACCGGTTGCTGCGACAGCTGGGCGAAGGCGGCATGGGCGAAGTCTGGCTGGCCGAACGGGCCGACGGGCTGTACCAGCGCCAGGTAGCGCTGAAGCTGCTGCGCAGCGGCTACGCCGACCCCGGCCTGCGCCAGCGCTTCAGTCGCGAACGCGAAATCCTGGCGCGGCTGCAGCACCCGCACCTGGCGCAGCTGCTGGATGCCGGCGTGGACCTGCAGGGCCAGCCGTACCTGGCGCTGGCCTATGTGGAAGGCGAGCCGATCACCGATTACTGCCAGCGCCTGCAGCTGCCGCTGGAACGCCGGCTGCAGCTGATGCTGCAGGTATGCGCGGTGGTCAGCCACGCACACGCCAACCTGATCGTGCACCGGGACCTCAAGCCCTCCAACATCCTGGTCACCGCCAACGGTGAGGTGAAGCTGCTGGATTTCGGCATCGCCAAGCTGCTGGACGATGAGCAGGCGCGCACCAACGCCGCGCACCCGCCGACCGAAGCGCGCGCCTTCACCCTGCACTACGCCGCACCCGAACAGGTACGCGGCGAACCGGTGACCACGCTGACCGATGTGTATTCGCTGGGCGTGGTGCTGTTCGAGGTGATCACCGGGCGCAAGCCCTATCGCCTGCGCCGGCACAGCGACGCCGAGTGGGAGCGCTCGATCCTGGAGGTGGATGCGCCGCGTGCGTCCAGCGTGCTGCTGCGCGGCGACATCACCGATGCGGCGGCCACGCCGGCGGCGCGGCGCCTGGCCCGGCGCCTGCGCGGTGACCTGGACACGATCCTGCTCAAGGCACTGCAGAAGGACCCTGCGCAGCGCTATGCCTCGGTGGAAGCGCTGGCGCAGGACCTGCAGCGCTTCCTGGAAGGCCGCCCGATCCACGCGCGCCCGCAGCGTTCGCTGTACCGCCTGCGCAAGTACCTGGGACGGCACCGCTGGGGCGTGGCGCTGGCTGCGGTGGCGATCCTGGCACTGGCGGTGCTGGCGGCACTGGCGCTGTGGCAGATGCAGCAGGCGCGGCGTGAGATCGCGCGTGCGCAGGCCATGCAGGATTTCACCATCGGCCTGTTCGACCGCGCCGCCAGCGTGCGCCACGGCAGCTTCGATGTGCGCCAGCTGCTGGCCACCGGGCAGCAGCGCGGCGAGGCGGAGCTGGCTGACCAGCCATTGCCGCTGGCCGACCTGGAAGGGGTGATCGGCCGGCTGCGGATCGGCATGGGCGACTACGCGCTGGCGCTGGAAACGCTGGACCGGCAGCGCGCGCTGCTGGACCAGGTCAAGCAGGTGCCGCCCGGGCTGCAGCTGGAAGCGGTCACCCAGCGCGGCCGCGCGCTGCGCATGCTGGGCCGCTCGCGCGAGTGCGTGGCGCACATGACGCCGATGCAGGCGCTGGCGGCCGAGCAGCGTCAGGCGCTGCCGTCGGTGGTGGCCGAGTTCCACGCCCAGCTGGGCCGCTGCCAGCAGCTGCTGGGCTACCGCGATGAAGCCCGCGAAGGGTTCGAGCGTGCGCTGGCATTGCGCCGCGACATCACCCACGACGCCACCGGAATGGCCGAGAGCCTGTCCGACCTGGCCGCACTGGAGAGTGACGACGGCAACGCGCAGGCCGCGCTGGCCGGCTACCGCCAGGCCCTGCAGCTGCTGCAGGCGCGCACCACCGACCGCCACCCGCAGCTGGTCACCCTGCGCCGCCACCTGGGCGAAATGATGGCCGCGCAGGGCGACCTGGACGGTGCCGACCGCAGCCTGCGCGCGGCGTGGACCGACGCGGTCAGCCTGTACGGCAATGACCATCCCGAAACGCTGGCCATCCGCCGCCTGCGCGCGACCCTGGCCCTGCAGCGCGGCGATCTGGCCGAAGCCGAGGCCGCCCTGCAGCAGGTGCACCGGCTGACCCGCCAGGCGCTGGGCGAGCAGCACCGCGACACCGGCCAGACCTGGCATGCGCTCGGCCGCTCGGCGCTGGAGCGCGGCGACAACGCGGCGGCGGTGGAGGCCTTCGGCCGCGCAGTGGCGATCTGGCGCCAGCCCGACTGCATCGGGCTGCTGCCGCAGGGCTTGTACGACTATGGCAACGCGCTGGCCGAGCTCGGCCGCTGGCAGGATGCGCTGGCCGCCTTCCACGAGGGCCGCCAGTGGCAGGCCGCACAGCGCGGCGACGACGACCCGGAAGTGCAGCGGGGCGACCGCCGCATGGCCGAGATCATCGGCGAGCATGTCGACCCCTGGCAGGCCGGCGAGCGCCTGGCAAAACTCATGCGGCAATCCGCGCGGGGTGGCCCGGAGGCCCGCCTGCAACTGCAGGCGGTACAGCTGGCGTGGGGACGCAACCTGCTCCGCATGGACCAACCGGTGGAAGCACAGCGCGCGCTGCAGCCGCTGACCGAGGGCGGGGCGATGGATCCGCGCAGCGTCAACCTGCGCTGGCTGGCACGGACCGCGCTGGGCCAGCTGGACTGCACGCGGGCGCCGGCACGGGGGCGCGAGGCACTGGTGCGGCTGCAGGCAGAAGTACGCGCGCAGCGGCCGCAGGGCGGCCGCATTCCCCGGCAGATCGAGCAGGCGCTGCAGGCCTGTGGCAGCAAGCGCCTGCAGGCGCGCACCATCCAGCCTGAACGCAGGCCCGGCGCCACGGCGGCGAATTAACGTTCACGTGCCTATGATGGCCGACCCTTTCCTGCCCATCGCTGCCTGCATGCAACGACGCGACTTCATCCGCAACGCCTCCCTGGCCCTGGCCGCCATTGGTTTTCCCGCGCTGCCGGCCTGCGCCGCGCAGGGCAGCCAGGTAGGCCTGCGCCGGCTGGGCCAGCCGCAGCCGTTCGATTTCGCCACCCTCAAGGGCCAGGCACGCGCGCTGTCCGAGGCGGCTTACAAGAGTCATCGCCGGACCCTGCCGGGGCCGCTGGAGGCGCTGGACTGGGACCAGTACCAGTCGATCCGCTACCGCCAGGACCACGCGCTGTGGGCTGACCAGCCCGGCCGCTTCCAGGCCAAGTTCTTCCACCTGGGCCTGTATTTCCATGCGCCGGTGCGCATGTTCGACATCGTCGACGGCAAGGCGCAGGAACTGGCCTATGACCCGGCCGCGTTCGATTACGGCAAGAGCGGCCTGAAGAACGGCCACCTGCCGGCCGACCTGGGCTTTGCCGGGTTCCGGCTCAATACCCGCGCCGACACCGACCGCGATTTCGCCGCCTTCCTGGGCGCCAGCTACTTCCGGGCGGTAGGCAAGGAAGGCCAGTACGGCCAGTCCGCCCGTGGCCTGGCGATCGACACCGGCATGGACCGCCCGGAGGAATTCCCCGATTTCATTGCCTACTTCCTGGAACAGCCGGCCGCCGACTCCAACACGCTGGTGGTGTACGCGCTGCTGGATTCGCCCAGCGTGGCCGGTGCCTACCGCTTCGCCATCACCAACGGCGATGTGCTGCTGATGGACGTGGACGTGGCGCTGTACCCGCGCAAGGCCATCGAACGGCTGGGCATCGCGCCGTGCACCAGCATGTTCCAGGTGGGCGAGAACGACCGCCGGATGGCCTGGGACTGGCGCCCGGAGATCCACGACACCGACGGCCTGTCGATGTGGAACGGCGCTGGCGAGTGGATCTGGCGCCCGCTGTCCAACCCGCGCCAGCTGCGCTTCAACATGTTCGTGGACAACAACCCGAAGGGCTTTGGCCTGCTGCAGCGCGACCGCAGCTTCGACCACTACCAGGATGATGGCGTGTTCTACGAGAAGCGCCCTTGCCTGTGGGTGGAACCGAAGGGTCAGTGGGGCAGGGGCTCGGTCCAGCTGGTGGAAATTCCCACCGTGGACGAGACCTTCGACAACATCGTGGCGTTCTGGAACCCTGAAGCCAAGCCGCAGCCGGGCCAGGAAATGCTGCTGGGCTACCGCCTGTACTGGGGCGCCGAGCCGCCCGCGCGGCCGCCGCTGGCGCAGGCCGTGGCCACCCGCACCGGCCTGGGCGGGGTGATCGGCAAGAAGCGCGAGTATTTCTCGTGGCGCTTTGCCGTGGACTTCCAGGGCGGCGAACTGGCCGCGCTGATCGACAAGGGCGAAGTGGAAGCGGTGGTGCAGGCCAGCCGCGGCCGCACCGAGATCGTCTCGGCGCGCCCGCTGCGCGAGATCAAGGGTTACCGCGCCATGTTCGACCTGGTGCCGCCCGATGACAGCACCGACCAGATCGACATCCGCCTGTACCTGCGCAGCGGTGGCAAGACCCTGACGGAAACCTGGCTGTACCAGTACAGCCCGCCGCCGGCGGGGGCGCCGGAGCGTACGTTGTATTGAGAAGGTGTACCGACCAACGGTCGGTACCTACCGGCACGTCTACAAGGGTAGCCGTGCCTGGGCAGGGTCGATCCTGCCTTCGCCGCGCGTGATCTTCTTGAACTCCGCGCGGCTGACCGAGACGTAGCGTTCGTTGCCGCCGATCTCCACCTGCGGGCCGTCCTGCACTGCGTGGCCGTGTTCGTCCACGCGCACGGTCATGGTGGCTTTCTTACCGCTGTGGCAGATGGTCTTGATCTCCTGCATCTCGTCGGCCCACGCCAGCAGGTACTGGCTGCCTTCGAACAGCTCGCCGCGGAAATCGGTGCGCAGCCCGTAGCACAGCACCGGAATGCGCAGCTGGTCGACCACTTCGCTGAGCTGCCAGACCTGGCTGCGGCTGAGGAACTGTGCCTCGTCCACCAGCACGCAGCCCAACGGCCCGTCGCTGGCGATGTCGGCGCGGATCAGCTGCTCCAGGTCGGTATCGCGGTCGAAGGCAATGCCATCGGCCTTCAGGCCGATCCGCGAGGCCACCACGCCGCGCCCCGCACGGTCGTCCAGGCGCGGGGTGAGGATGGCCACGCGCATGCCGCGCTCGCGGTAGTTGTGCGCCGACTGCAGCAGCGTGGTGGTCTTGCCGGCGTTCATCGCCGAATAGTAGAAATAGAGCTTGGCCATCGGCCAATTCTAGACGGCGCGCTACCTCCCGTCGCCCTCTCCGCCGTGGACGGTTTCCGGCCGCCCCACGTCGATCTGCTGCTGGCGCAGCGGGGCCATCCAGTAGGTGTCGTGCAGACACCAGTACAGCTCGGGCTTCCAGTATTCCGGGTCGTAGTAGTCCGCACCGGACTGAACCTCGCCCGCCGTGGCGCCGGTGTGCTGTACAACCTGCAGGCCGCTGTGCACGTGCCCGACCCGGCTGCCGGTGATCTTCGACAGCCTTCCGCGCATGGCGCTTTCCAGCCGCGGCTTGGCGACCTGGTCGCCGTACTGGGCGAACACGTCCTGCCTGCGCTGCAGCGCCCGCTCGCGCTGCCCCGCGTCCAGCTCGGCCCACCAGGCGTCGCGCAGGCGCACGAAGTCGTGATAGCCGCGCTCGGCGGCCAGGTCCATCCACGCGTAGGCCAGCTCCGGATCGGCCGGCACCCCACTGCCCTCGCGGTACATGATCGCCACCCGCAGCTGCGAGTACTTGTCGGCGTACTCGGCGGCCTTGCGGAACCGCGACAACGCGCGTGGCAGGTTGCCCTTGTCGAACTCCTTCAGCCCATAACGGCGCCAGCGCAGATCCGGATGGCCATCCAGGAAGCCATCGGTCATCAGCGAGGCGGGAATGGTCCGGGGGACCTGCCGCGCACAGCCAGGGGTGCTTGCGCCAGCGACCCCGGTGGCCAGCCAGAGGGCCGCGCCCACCGCGCTGCCGGCCATCCAATGCATGAATCCATTCATGTGATTGCTCCGATCCGATCGCTCTCTGGATATCCCACCGCCCGGCGCAGGTCAAGCCGGGTCCGGTGGCCCGCCGCCCGTTACAATGCGGCACCCACGGAGAAGGCATGCACGGTCTCAATCCCCCCCAACGCGCGGCAGTGCTGCACTGCGAAGGTCCCCTGCTGGTACTGGCCGGCGCGGGAAGCGGCAAGACGCGCGTGATCGTGGAAAAGATCGCCCAGCTGATCAGCACTCGCCGTTACCCGGCCAAGCGCATCGCGGCGATCACCTTCACCAACAAGTCCGCCAAGGAAATGCGCGAGCGCGTGGCCAAGCGCCTGCAGGGCGGCGACGCCGAAGATGTCACCATCTGCACCTTCCATGCGCTGGGCCTGAAGTTCCTGCAGATCGAGCATGCCGCGGTAGGCCTCAAGCGCGGCTTCTCGATCTTCGATGCCGACGATTCCACCTCGCAGGTGAAAGACCTGATGTACGGCGCCAAGCCGGACGACATCGAGGACGTGAAGAACCTCATCTCGCGTGCGAAGAACGCCGGCCTGTCGCCCGAACAGGCGATGGCCGAAGCGCGCAGCAACCGCGAAAAGGAAGCGGCCAGCGTCTACGAGCGCTACCAGCTGCGCCTGACCGCGTTCAACGCGGTCGATTTCGACGACCTGATCCGGCTGCCGGTGCAGGTGCTGGAGGAGAATCCGGAGATCGCGCTGGCCTGGCGTGAACGCATCGGCTACCTGCTGGTCGACGAATGCCAGGACACCAACGATGCGCAGTACCGGCTGCTCAAGCAGCTGGCCGGCACTGCCGGCAACTTCACCTGCGTGGGCGACGATGACCAGTCCATCTACGCCTGGCGCGGGGCCAACCCGGAAAACCTGCAGCAGATGGCGCGCGATTACCCGGCGCTGGAAATCATCAAGCTTGAGCAGAATTACCGTTGCTCCAATCGCGTGCTGCGCGCGGCCAACGCGCTGATCGCCAACAACCCGCATGAACACCTGAAGAAGCTGTGGAGCGACCAGGCCGACGGCGAACGCATCCGCGTGTGGGAGTGTCGCAACAGCGAACACGAGGCGGAGAAGGTCGCCGCCGAGATTTCCTACCTGGCCACCTCCAAGCAGATTCCGTGGAGCGACTTCTGCATCCTGTTCCGCGGCAACTTCCAGTCGCGGCCGCTGGAAAAGGCGCTGCAGCTGGTGCGCGCGCCGTACCACATCACCGGCGGCACCGCGTTCCTGGAACGCCAGGAAGTGAAGGACACGCTGTCGTGGCTGCGCCTGCTGGTGAACCCCGATGACGATACGGCGTTCATGCGCGCGGTGCAGTCGCCCAAGCGTGAGGTGGGCGCCGGCACGCTGGCCAAGCTCGCCGAGCTGGCCTCGGACAAGGAACTGCCGATGGCGCATGCGGCCGAGGCGATCGGCGCGCTGGCGCAGCTGCCGCCGCGCGCCGCCAACAGCCTGAGCCGCTTCACCGACATCCTGCGCGACCTGCGCGCGGAAATGCCCAAGCTGAGCTCGGGCGACCTGGTGCGGAAGCTGGTGAAGGATTCGGGGCTGGTGTCCGAACTGCGCAGCACCTGCAAGGAAGAGTCGGTGTACCAGCGCCGGCTGGCCAACCTGGAAGAGCTGGCGCAGTGGTTCGAAGGCGGTCCGCGTGGCGCTTCTACCGCCGACCTGGCCGCGCAGCTGGCGTTGTTGTCGCGCAACGACAAGGACGACGGTGGCAACCAGGTGCGGATGATGACCCTGCACGCGTCCAAGGGCCTGGAGTTCCCGTATGTGTTCATCGTCGGCTGCGAGGACGGCGTGCTGCCGCACCAGGTCAGCCTGGACGAGGGCAACCTGCAGGAAGAACGCCGCCTGCTGTACGTGGGCATCACCCGCGCCAAGGTGCAGCTGTGGATGAGCCACAGCAAGCTGACCCGCAAGTTCGGCGAGCATGTGCGGCTCAAGCCCAGCCGGTTCTTCGACGAGATTCCCGCCGAAGAAATGCAGCGCGACGGTGCCGACCCGGTGGCCGATGCGGCGCGCAAGAAGGAGCGCGCCAGCGCCGGCCTGGCGGCGATCGAGGCCTTGTTCGACTGACGTTGTAGAGCCGACTGTCAGTCGGCTGCCGTTCGCGCGGCGCCTGCAGAAGGCAGCCGACAGAAGGCAGCCGACTAACAGTCGGCTCTACCCACGTATTGCGGCAGCCTGCACAATCGGGCAATTCCTGCCTGCGAGCGACGCGATGTCCGCCGTGATCCAGACCGAACGCCTGCACCTGCGCCTGATCGATCCCGACCATGATGCGGCGGACATGCTGGCGCTGCTCAATGAACCCGGTTTCATCCGCCATATCGCCGACCGTGGCGTGCGCACCCTGGCGCAGGCGCGCGATTACACCGCCGAACGCGTGCTCGGCAGTTACACGCTCAACGGGTTCGGCATGTACGCCATCATCCGGCGCAGCGACGGCGCGTGGCTGGGCAACGCCGGGCTGGTGCGCCGCGATGGGCTGCCCGCGCCGGACGTGGGCTATGCGCTGCTGTCGCAGTACGAAGGCCATGGCTACGCGTTCGAGGCCGCGCGCGGGGTGGTGCATTACGCGCGCGACGTTCTCGGCTACCCGGACCTCTACGGCATCGTCGCCCCGGAGAACCTGCGCTCGGCCGCGCTGCTGCGCAAGCTGGGCATGGAAGACCGTGGCGATGTGCGCCTGCCGGCACCACGCGATGAAGAAGTGCTGCTGCTGTTTGCCACACCGGGGGCGCCGCAGGTTTGACGGTTGTCCACCAATCGCGTGGGACACGCATGGCGTGTCGCTACGCCTGTGCGACGAGATTTCAGGCCGCGCCGTAGCGACACGCCATGCGTGTCCAACGCAATCTCACCCGCCCAGCTGGGCGCGCAACTCGGCCAACTGTTCCTGCAACGCGGCCACCGTGGTTTCCAGCGCCTGCACCCGCGCTTCCAGCGCGGCATTGCCGCCGCCACTGGACGGTGCGGATTTGTACTGCTCGGCCAACGCCTGCACATCCACCGGGCCGGCCAGCAGGTGCATGTAACGGTCTTCGCGCTGGCCGCCGGCGCGCGGCAGCAGCACAGCCAGGCCGCGCTGGATCATGCGCTCCACGTGGTGGCGCAGCTCGTCGGCGTCCTGGAACTGGAACAGGCGTTCGCTGCGGGTGAGCAGCTCGTTCACCGTCTGCGGGCCGCGCAGCAGCAGCAGGCCCAGGATGGCCAGCTGCTGCCGGGTCAGGTCCAGCGCGCTGCCGGCGCGGTGCTCGTAGCGCTCGGCACGCGAGGAGAACTGCTGGCGGGCCAGGCCCAGGGTTTCCAGCTGGCGCAGGGCGTGGTGCACGTCGCCGGCCGACAGCTGCAGCACCGGCTCGCGGGCGGTCTTCTGGTTGGCCGCCACCTGGGTGGCGTTGACCGTGAGCGGGTAGGCGTCCGGGGTGGTCGCTTCCTTCTCGATCAGGCAGCCCAGGGCACGGGCCTGGGCCGCGTTGAGCACGGGCAGGGCAGGGGTCTGGGTGTCGTCGGTCATCTCGCGCTCCGGGTGTTGCTGGGCCGTGCAGCATAGCCGAGCCCTGCGGCCGGCATGAACCGCAGCGGCCAAGCCGGTAAACTGGCGCCACTCAGTACTGGTGATTGCCATGCGTCGTACCGCTGTTTCCCTGTCCGTGCTTGCCTGCGCCGTGATGGCGCTGGGGGCGTGCAAGCGCACCGAAACCCCCGCCGAAGCTGCTGCCCCGGCCCCTGCTGCCGCCGCTGCCGCGCCTGCCGCGAAGGGCGATGCCGCCGTGGCCGCCAACGACAACCTCAACGCCGTGCTGTGGATGCAGCGTTCGCAGGAATACCGGGCGATCACCGAGCAGACCTACCGCGCCGCTGCCGACCATCTGGACAAGGCGCTCAAGGAAGCCAACTGGGATGCGCTGGTGCCTGAAGAGCGCGGCAACGCCGCCAAGGGCCTGAAGCCGGCCGTGGTGCTGGACGTGGACGAAACCGTGCTGGACAACTCGCCCTACCAGGCCCGCCTGGTCCGCGACGGCGGCGAGTACGACGAACTGAGCTGGGACCAGTGGGTGGCCGAAAAGAAGGCCAAGGCCATTCCGGGCGTGGTCGATTTCGCCAAGGCGGCCAACGCCAAGGGCGTGACCCTGCTGTACATCTCCAACCGCGCCGTGCACCTCAAGGAGGCCACCCTGGCCAACCTGCTTGCCGAAGGCCTTCCAGTGGCCGATGACAGCGTGTTCCTGGGCCTGGGCACGGTGGTGAAGGACTGCGAGCAGGCCGGCAGCGAAAAGAACTGCCGCCGCCGCCTGGCCGGGCAGAACTACCGCGTGCTGATGCAGTTCGGCGACCAGCTGGGCGACTTCGTGGAAGTGACCGCCAACACCAATGACGGCCGCGACGCGCTGCTGCAGCAGTACCACGACTGGTTCGGCGAGCGCTGGTGGATGCTGCCCAACCCGACCTACGGCGGCTTCGAACCGGCCCAGTTCAACAACGACTACAGCCAGTCGCGCCAAGCCCGCCACGACGCCAAGCGGGCCGCCCTGGACTACGCGCCGTGAGCCGCGCCCCGCTGCCGCTGCGCGATGACGAACGCCTGATCTTCGCGCTCGATGTGCCGGGCCGCGAGGATGCGCTGGCCTGGGTGGACCGACTGGGCGATGCGGTCTCCTTCTACAAGATCGGCATGGAGCTGCTGGCCTCGGGCGAGTACTTCGAAGTGCTCGATGCGCTGGCCGCGCGCGACAAGCGCGTGTTCGTCGACCTGAAGTTCTTCGACATCCCGGCCACCGCTGCGGCGGTGATCAAGCGCCTGTCGCAGTGGCCGGTGAGCTACGCCACCATCCATGGTTGGCACCCGGCGATGATGGAGGCCTGCGCGGCCGCCAACAGCAGCGACATGCGCCTGCTGGCGGTGACCGTGCTGACCTCGATGGGGCGTGAGGACCTGCGTGGCATGGGCATCGACCGCGAGCCGGTCGACGTGGTGGTGGAACGCGCGCTGGCCGCGCAGGCCGCCGGCATCGACGGCGTGATCGCCTCGGGCCAGGAAGCCGGCCCGATCCGCGCCGCCACCGGCGCCGGGTTCTCGATCGTGTGCCCGGGCATCCGCCCCGGTGGCCCGGTTGGCGATGACCAGAAGCGCACCGTGGGCGTGGCCCAGGCGTTCGCCGACGGCGCCGATGCCATCGTGGTCGGTCGCCCGATCCGCTTGGCGGCCGACCCGCGCGCGGCTGCGCGGGCGATCCAGGACGAGATCAGCGCCGCCCGTCGCTGCTGATGTAGGGGTTGCACGCACCGGGATGGAACTGCATCCCGGTGCCAGGTAGCGCCTGTTCGCAGAAATGGATCCATCAATCGTTGGCGCCGCTGAAACGCGACCGACCACGCAGTTGTTCCGACTTCTTTGCCGTCGAATCGACCCGGCACACGCCCCGGCGCTGTGCCTGTCGTTTCCACTTTTCCGCAAAGGAGTTGCTGCATGCGTATCTGTTCCCGGCCGGCCTGGATGTTCGGCCTGATCCTTTCTGCTGTTTCGGTTCCCGCACTGGCCCAGCCCGGGCCGGACACCGTGCCCCACATCATCGGCGGGGGCGACGCCGAACCCGGCCAGTACCCGTTCATGGCCAGCCTGCAGCGGCTGGGCCGCGGCGATTCGGACCACGCCCGCCACAACTGCGGTGCCACCTTGATCTCGCCCTCCTGGGTGCTCACCGCCGCGCACTGCGTTGACGGGCTGCCGCCGGCGCAGCTGGCGGTGCTGGTCGGGGAGACCACGCTGAAGACCACGCCGCGCCGCCGTGCCTCCAACGTCAAGGCCATCCACGTCCACCCGGCCTACGACGAAGGCAACCTGCTCAACGACGTGGCGCTGATCCAGCTCAAGCGGGCGGTGCCCAAGGCCGAGCCGGCCGAGTTGTTGCTGGGCCGGGACAGTGCCTACCTGCGGCCCGGACGCGCCTTCACGGTGATCGGCTGGGGGGTGACCGACTTCCCCGGGGAGCAGGATCTGCCGACCACCCTGCAGACAGTGCAGACCCCGTTCGTGACCTTCGCCGCGTGCCAGCAGGCCTACCCGGACCTGCAGGCCGGCGCGGTGATCTGCGCCGGCGCCGAGGGCATCGACAGCTGCAGCGGCGACTCCGGCGGGCCGCTGCTGGTGCGCCGCAAGGGCGCCTGGACGGTGCTGGGCACGGTCAGCTGGGGCGAGGGCTGCGCGCTGCCGGATCGCCCTGGGGTGTACGCGCGGTTATCGCAGGGCTATGTGCGCGATTTCATCCAGGCCACCTGGATGCGTGACTGATATCCAATAGAAACAGAGGGTTGCGCCCATCCTGCCGGTCCGGCGGGCAGGATGGGTTGCCGCTGTGGGGGCGCAGGCCGCAAGATGCGGACCGGTCCGGGGAAGTCCGAATTCATGTCCATGCCGTTGATGACAGGGCGCTACCGACCCTGGGTGATGTCGCTGTCGCTGTGCGGGCTGCTGCTGGTGGGGGCGTGCAAGCGCGACACGATCGACCCGGATGCACCCGCCGCTGAGCCGGTGGCCGCGTTGCAGCAGATCGCCCGCCACCTGGCCGACAACGACCTGGTGGGCTACGCCCGCGCCTCGGTGCCGCCGGCCCAGTACACCCGCCTGCAGGCGGCCTGGGACGAGGGTCACAGCCGCTGGCCGCTCACCGACCTGCCGCTGGATGGCCAGCTGCTGCCGATGCTGGCGGCGCTGTCCGCGCCGGACGCGCCCAAGCGCCTGCAGCGCTCGTTCGACACCCAGATTGCCGGCCAGGCCACCGGGGTGCGCCAGGCGGCCCATTCGATGGGGCTGTTCGGCGTGCAGTACCTGCGCAACCAGACCGACTACAGCGAGGCCGAGCGCGCCCACTACAGCCAGGTTGTGGATGTGCTGAGCCGCTGGGCGGCCGCCGCGCCGCTGACCGACAAGCAGCGCGCAAAGACCACCATCACCCTGTTGACCGCCACCGCACGCAGTGCCGGGTTGTCCACCGACGCCGAGCTGCAGGCGGCCGGCATGGAGGGCAGCCTGCGCCGGCTGGGGCCGTTCGCCAAGGCGCTGAAGACCGCGCTGGCCAGTTACGGGCTGTCGCTGGACGCGGCGATGACCGACCTGCGCGGCGAACTGGTGTCGCAGGAGGGCGACACCGCCGTGCTGCGGATCCAGTACCCGCTGGCCGGCGAACAGATCGAAGCCCAGGTGCGCATGACCCGCCGCGAGGGCCACTGGTACCTGGCGCGCACCCTGGAAGAGACCGACGCATTGCTCAAGGCGGCTGACGAAGCGAAGGCCGCCATGGCCGCGCAAGCTGAACATGACGCTCAGCTGGCTGCAGAAGCAGAGGCCGCCGCGCAGGTCAAGGACGGTGCTTCTGCACCGGCTAAGCCATAATGAAGCCGATGCCGAACCAGAATCCCCTGCCTTTCCCCGGCGAAGAGCCGCCCAAGACGCCGGACGTCCCGTCCGCGTCGCCCGACACCGTGCCCGGCGCGGACGCCCCGACCGCGGGCGCAACCGACCCGGCGGCGATCGTGCCCAGCCCGGTCAGCGCGGCAGCGCGCACCTCGTTCGGGCGCCGCCCGTGGTGGGCCCGCCTGCTGGGCCGCCTGGTCGAACCGTGGC
The DNA here is from genome assembly GCF_019091045.1 of Stenotrophomonas sp. GbtcB23. Taxonomy (NCBI): domain Bacteria; kingdom Pseudomonadati; phylum Pseudomonadota; class Gammaproteobacteria; order Lysobacterales; family Lysobacteraceae; genus Stenotrophomonas; species Stenotrophomonas sp. GbtcB23. Next base: position 62,914 of record NZ_JAGXKC010000017.1, read on the forward strand.
TGTCGCTGAAGATCGAACCCGAACATCCCGGCCAGTACGACGACGGCCGCCCGGTGGTCTACGTGCTGGAAGACTACGGTCTGTCCAACGCGCTGATCCTGGACAAGGCCTGCCGTGAAGCCGGGCTGCCCTCGCCGCTGGTGCCCATTGCCGGCGACCCGACCGGGCGCAGGCGGGCCTATCTGGCGCTGTCGCGGCGGAGCAGCAGCAACTCGCTGATTCCCGAACAGCGCGGCGCCAAGACCCATTCCGATTCGCTGGCCAAGGTACTGCAGGCCCACCGCGCCCGCGGCGAGCTGGACGTGAACCTGGTGCCGGTGTCGATCTTCGTCGGCCGCGCGCCGGACAAGCAGAGCGGCTGGTTCGCGGTGCTGTTCTCGGAAAACTGGGCGCTGGTGGGCCGCTTCCGCCGCCTGCTGGCGGTGCTGCTCAACGGCCGCAGCACCATCGTGCGGTTCGCCCCGCCGATCTCGTTGCGCGCCACCGTGGACGAAGGGCTGGACCCCGAGCGCACGGTGCGCAAGCTGCAGCGCGTGCTGCGCACCCACTTCCGCCGCATCCGCGAATCGGTGATCGGGCCGGACCTGTCCACCCGTCGCCTGCTGGTGGACAAGGTGCTGGAGGCCGACACGGTGCGCGAGGCGATCGCGTCGCAGGCCAAGCGCGACAACACCAAGCCGGCCGACGCCTGGAAGAAGGCGCACGCCTACGCCTGGGAAATCGCCGCGGACTACTCCAGCCCGGTGGTGCGCTCGGCCAGCTTCATGCTCAGCCATGTGTGGAACCGCATCTACGCGGGCGTGCTGGTGCACCACCTGGACAAGTTCAAGGCCGCCGCGCCGGGCCATGAAGTGGTGTACGTGCCCAGCCACCGCAGCCACATGGATTACCTGCTGCTGTCCTACCTGTTGTACGACCGCGGCATCGTGCCGCCGCACATCGTGGCGGGCATCAACCTGAACCTGCCGGTGGTGGGCACGCTGCTGCGCAAGGGCGGTGCGTTCTTCATCCGCCGCTCGATCCGCGGCAACGCGCTGTATTCGGCGGTGCTGAGCGAATACGTGGCGCAGCTGGTGGCCGGTGGCTATTCGATCGAATACTTCGTCGAAGGCGGCCGTTCGCGTACCGGGCGCCTGCTGCAGCCCAAGGGCGGCATGATCTCGATGACGCTGCGCGCGTTCCTGCGCCAGCCGCGCAAGCCGGTGCTGTTCCAGCCGGTGTACATCGGCTATGAAAAGCTGATGGAAGGCGGCAGTTACCTGGACGAGCTGTCCGGGCGCCCGAAGGAGAAGGAATCGATCTGGCAGCTGCTGTGGTCGATCCCCAAGGTGCTCAAGCAGAACTACGGCCAGGTGGTGGTGAACTTCGGCGAGCCGATCGCGCTCAACGACGTACTGGCCCGCCAGGCACCGGAATGGGATGGCGCGCCGGTTGGCGAGGACGAGAAGCCGTCGTGGCTGTCGGGCACGGTGGACCACCTGGCCGAACGCATCCAAGTGCACATCAACGGCGCGGCCGACGTCAATCCGATCAACCTGCTGGCGCTGGCGCTGCTGTCCACGCCCAAGCATGCGATGGGCGAAGCCGACCTGATCGCGCAGATCGAGCTGTGCAAGACCCTGCTGGTGGAAATGCCGTATTCGGACCGGGTCACGGTCACGCCGCATTCGCCGGAGCGGATCATCGCGCACGCCGAGGAAATCAACGTGCTGACCCGGATCAAGCACCCGCTGGGCGATGTGCTCAGCGTCAGTGGCGATACCGCGGTGCTGCTCAGCTACTTCCGCAACAACGTCATCCACCTGTTCACCGCGTCGTCGTGGGTGGCGTGCTGCTTCCAGAACAACCGCCGCATGAGCCGCACCGGGCTGGTGCAGCTGGGCCGCACCGTGTACCCGTTCCTGCAGGCCGAGCTGTTCCTGCCGTGGACCGAAGACGAATTCGCCCAGCGCATCGAGCAGACCATCGCGGTGTTCGTGCGCGAGGGCCTGCTGCAGAACGTCAATGACGACGATGGCGGCATCCTGGCGCGCAACACCGGGCAGACCGACGAGGTGTTCCGCCTGCGTGCGATCGGCCATTCGCTGCAGCAGGCGTTCGAGCGGTATTACATCGCCATTTCGGTGCTGGTGAAGAACGGCCCGGGCACGCTGGGCGCAGCCGAGCTGGAAAGCCTGTGCCAGCAGGCCGCGCAGCGCCTGAGCCTGCTCTACGCCCCGGCCGCGCCGGAGTTCTTCGACCGCACCCTGTTCCGTGGCTTCATCCAGAAGCTGCGCGAGCTGCGCCTGGTGTGGCCGGACGAGAACAGCAAGCTGCTGTTCGACGAACGCCTGGACATGTGGGCCAAGGACGCCAAGTTCATCCTGGGCCGCGAGCTGCGCCACACCATCGAGCGGGTGAGCCCCGAAGCCGCGAAGCCAGAGGAACCGGTGGCCGCGGATTGACGGCGGCGGCGATCATTTCTGGTCGCCGCATTTCCCTCAGACACGCATGGCGTGTCCCTACGCGCATCGTCGTAGCGACACGCCGTGCGTGTCCCACGTAACGCCCGCTCTTGCGGCTACGCCGGCTCGTCCGGAATCAACATGTCTTCCAGCTTCGCAATGCGGTCCTTGAGCTGGAGCTTGCGGCGCTTCAGGCGCTTGAACTCCAGCTCATCCTCGCCATTGGCGGCCATGCGCTGGATCTTGTCATCCAGGTCACGATGCTCCTGCCGGAGGTTGGCAAGCAGGTCGGTGATCTGTTCGGGCGTCAGGGTATCCACAGTCGTCGAGCATACACATCCGGCATGACGCCCGGGAGTGAACGCAGTCACTTCCCCACACCGATGGCAACCAGTGCGAGCCGGTAGAATGACCGGATGCCTGCCGTGCTGCCCCTGCCCGATCCGCTCCCCCGCGCCCCGCGCACGGACGCGGCCGCGCAGGACAGACTGGCGCGCAGGCTGCGCCGCCAGGTGGGCCAGGCGATCGCCGACTTCGGCATGATCGAGGACGGTGACCGCATCATGGTCTGCCTGTCCGGCGGCAAGGACAGCTATACCCTGCTGGACGTGCTGCTGCAGCTGCAGAAGAAGGCCCCGGTGGCCTTCGAACTGGTGGCGGTGAACCTGGACCAGAAACAGCCGGGCTTCCCCGGACACGTGCTGCCGGAGTACCTGGCCTCGATCGGCGTGGCTTACCAGATCATCGAACAGGACACCTATTCGGTGGTGAGCCGGGTCATTCCCGAAGGCCGCACGATGTGCTCGCTGTGCTCGCGGCTGCGCCGCGGCGCGCTGTACCGGCATGCGGCGGAAAATGGCTTCAGCAAGATCGCACTCGGCCACCACCGCGACGACAGCGTGGCCACGTTCTTCCTCAACCTGTTCCACCACGCCAAGCTCTCCGCGATGCCGCCCAAGCTGCGCAGCGACGATGGCCAGCACGTGGTGATCCGCCCGCTGGCCTATGTCAGCGAGCGCGACATCGCACAGCATGCGCAGGCGCGCGGCTTCCCGATCATTCCGTGCACGCTGTGCGGCAGCCAGGACAACCTGCAGCGCCGCCAGGTGGCGCAGATGCTGCAGCAGTGGGAGGATCAACACCCCGGGCGGATCGACCAGATCGCGCGTGCGTTGGGCAACATCCACCCGTCGCAGCTGGCCGACCCGGCCCTGTTCGATTTCATGGCGCTGGGCCGCACCGCGGTCGCGCCCAGCCCGCCGTCGGCCTGGACCGACGGCACCCCCTGACCTTCCCTTTCACGCCTTCCTATCCGGATTTCCATGTTCTTTCGCAACCTGACGCTGTTCCGCTTCCCGACTGCCACTGATTTCTCTGAAGTCGATACCCTGCTGCCGCAGGTGCTGCTCAAGCCGGTCGGCCCGCTTGAAATGAGTTCACGCGGTTTCATTTCCCCGTTCGGTCGTGAGGAAAAGGCCGTGTTCTCGCACCGCGTCGGCGACGCGCTGTGGCTGACCGTGGGCGGTGAGGACAAGATCCTGCCGGGCGCGGTGGTCAACGACCTGCTGGCCCGCAAGCTGGAAGAGATCGAAGAGAAGGAGGGGCGCAAGCCCGGCGGGCGCGAGCGCAAGCGCCTGAAGGACGACCTGCTGCACGAGCTGATGCCGCGTGCCTTCGTGAAGAGCTCGCGTACTGACGCGCTGATCGACCTCACCCACGGCTACGTGGCGGTGGACTGCTCGAGCAGCAAGAAGGGCGAGAACATGATGTCCGACATCCGTGGCCTGCTCGGCAGCTTCCCGGCCATGCCGCTGAACGCGGAAGTGGCGCCACGCTCGATCCTGACCGGCTGGATCGCCGGTGAGCCGCTCCCCACCGGGCTGAGCCTGGGCGAAGAGTGCGAGATGAAGGACCCGGCCGAGGGCGGCGCGGTGGTCAAGTGCCAGCACCAGGAACTGCGCTGCGACGAGATCGACAAGCACCTGGACGCCGGCAAGCAGGTGACCAAGCTGGCCCTGGTGTTCGAGGACAACCTGTCCTTCGTGCTGGGCGACGACCTGATCGTGCGCAAGCTGAAGTTCCTGGACGGCGCCCTGGACCAGCTCGAGCACGCCGACGAAGACGGCCGCCGCGCCGAGCTGGATGCCCGTTTCGCCCTGCAGAGCGGCGAAGTACGGCGCCTGTTCCTGCTGCTGGAAGAGGCCTTCAAGCTGAGCAAAGCCGACTGAGGCACCGGGCGGGGTCCTGCCCCGCCCCTTTACACCCCGCAGTCATATCCCGCGCACCACGGGCGTTATGCTGTACCCATGCCCGGATTCCTCCGCCGCCTGATCTCCCCGGCCGTTGCCCCCACCCTGCAGCGCGACACCGTGCGCCTGCGCCTGGAGGATGCCGAGATCGACGTGCTGCGCGTGCGCGATCCGCGTGCGCGCCGGATCAAGCTCAGCGTGGATGAGCGTGGCGTGCGGCTGACCCTGCCGCCGCGCGCCAGCCTGGTGATGGGCGAACGTTTCCTCGAACAGCACCGCGGTTGGTTGTCCACGCAGCTGCGCAGTTACCAGGCGCAGAACCTGCCACCGCCGCTGGTGATCGGCGAACCCGGCGTGCTGCCGCTGCGTGGCGAACTGCTGCCATTGCGGTGGGATACCGGCCGCTATGCGCACCTGGAGCTGGACGGCACCGGCGTGTGCATGCACCTGCCGGCCCGCGGTACCGATGCCACGGTGAAGCGCGCGCTGCGCGAGTTCTACGAAGCGCAGACCCGCGCCGATGTCGGCCAGTGGCTGCCGCGCTACCTGCCCAGCCTGCCGCGCGCACCAGCGCGCCTGCGGCTGAAGGTGATGTCCTCGCAATGGGGCTCGCTGGCCCCCGATGGCAGCATGGCGTTGGACCTGGCGCTGGTGCTGGGGCGGCCGTCGGCGTTCGAGTACGTGCTGGTGCATGAGCTCTGCCATCTGATCCAGGCCAATCATTCGCCTGCGTTCTGGGACGAAGTGGAACAGCGCTTCCCGGCGTGGCGTGAGGAACGGGATTACTTCCAAATGGAAGGGCGGCGGCTCAAGGCGATGCTGCGGCAGCTGCTTTGAATACGCTTTCTGCGTCGCTGCTTTCGACCTTGTTGCATGGGATCGCTGCGTGAGGCGCGCGAATCTGGCGGCTTCTGCCGCCACCCGGAATGCCCATGTCGACGATGGCCTCGGTTGCCTTCGATGTGCTCACCAATGTGCTGGCGGCCGCCGTGCTGGGCACGGCGGCGATGCTGCGTGCGCGCGTACCGGATGTGTCCGGAGTGTGGACGCTGACCCGTTACGGCCAGGGACCTGAGCGCCACGCCGAGGCCGTGTACCTGGTGATGCTGTCGCAGAACGGGGTGCGCGTGGAAGGCGTGGCCGAGTGCGTGCAGTGCCGCGTTGGGAGCGGACCGTTACGGTTGCTGCCCGGCCGCGAACGGCCACGGGTGGAAGTCAGTGGTGGCCTGTACGGCAGCGTGTTCCATCGCAAGCGCTTCCGCCTGCTGTTCCGCGAAAGCGCGCGGCGCCAGGGCAGCATCGCCACCCACGGCATGGACCGCCGTGAAAGCGACGACCACTGGCGCGGCAGCTACATCCTCAGTGCCGGCGGCCGCAGCGGCCCCAGTGAGTGGCGACGGGGGCAGGGCGCGCATGATTTCGCCGTGGCCAGCGATGCATACCCACCCCGTGATCAGGGCGAAGCGCGTGCGCGCAGTGTGGCCGCCTGCGCCCAGCGTGCGGCCACGCGCGGGGCGGTGATGCACACCGCCTGATCGGTCACGGTGGTGACCGCGCGCTCCAGCAGCTGGATGTCGGCTTCGTGCTGGCGCGCCACGTGCGGGTCTTCGAAGAAGATCGCGCGCTGGCAGCGGCCTTCCAGCACCTGGTCGGCGATCTGCGCGTCGCCGCCCATCGGGCCGCTCTGGTAGCGGGTCACCCACTCCTGGTCCCTGGCCCAGCCCCGGCTCCAGGCCAGTTCGTTCAGGCGCTGGCCGGTGGTACCGGTGCCCACGCGGCTGCGGAAGCGCGAGAGCAGCGCGAAGTGTTCGTCTGCGAAGGCCAGCATGGCCGGCTTCATCGCATCGTGCGCGATCAGCGCCAGCGTGTGCTGCTCGAATGCATGCAGGTCATCGGCGCCGGGATCGGCGGCCAGGCCGGCGTGCACGCGTTCCACTTCGATCCAGTCGCGCGCGGTGGCCACGGTGGAGATGAAGGGCTTGCCGTGGATCACGCACTGGCGCTTGAGGGCGGTGGCTTCGGGGAACACCGAGGACGGGTCGACCGGATCCATCAGGTAGATCGCCCCATCCAGCGTCCGCTCGGGCGTGCCCATGCCCACCACCTCGGCGACCAGCTTCATCAGGCCGCCCTCGCGGCCGTTCGGGTAGCGGCGCAGGGTGGCGAAATCGGGCAGGAAGCCCAGCCGCTGGATGGCGTCGAAGGTGCGGCCGACCGCGTGCAGCTCCACGCCCAGCTCGCGCAATCCGCTGTCGCTGGCGCGCAGCCAGCGGAACAGGGCGGCGTGCTTGTCGTGGTGGTGCAGCCGATTGGCAGCCAGGCCGATGCGCATGGGAATCATCCGGGAGAGTGGGGCATCCGCGACATTACCAGCCCTTCACGACAATTCGTAAAAGTTGCATAGCCGTCTACCAGGGCCATAACCGACATTGACTGCCATCAGCCGGTCAATCAGGACAAGCCCCCATGCCTCTCTCCGCTCCCCGCAACGCACCGTCGGTGCAGACGCTGGCCCACGACCGCGGCGCCCGCATCCGCGCGCTGGGTCGCCTGCTGCGCCATGCGGCCCACGGCGATGCCGACGTCCTGTTGGTCGGGCTGGCGCGCATGCTGGATGCGCATATCGAATGCGACCACGCCGACGATGCGGGCAATGCCCGCATCCGCGACCAGCTGGATGAGATCCAGCTGTTGCTGGCCTTGGAAATCGAGCGCGCCGGGGTCCGGGCCGCCGCTTGAATCCGGCACTGCGTGGGCCGGCCAACGGCCGGCGCTACCGTGCCCGGTGACCGCTGTCAGGCGGTGATCAGCTCCACGATTGCCGCTGCCGCATCGCGGCCTTCGGCCACGGCGGTCACCACCAGGTCCGCACCGCGCACCGCGTCGCCACCGGCGAACAGGCGCGGGTGGGCGGTCTGGAACGGCAGCCGACCCTGGCCGCCGGCCAGGATGCGGCCGTTGTTGCCCGCCTCCACGCCCTGCGCGGTCAGCCATGCCGGCGCGGTCGGCGAGAAGCCGAACGCGATGATCACCACGTCCGCTTCCAGCAGCGATTCGCTGCCCTCGATCGGCACCGCGTTGCGCCGGCCCTGTGCATCGGGCTCGCCCAGGTGGGTTTCCACCACGGTCACGCCGATCGCTTCGTCATCGGCACCGGCCTCGATCGACAGCGGCTGGCGGTTGAACAGGAAGCGCACGCCTTCTTCGCGGGCGTTGGCTACCTCGCGCGCCGAGCCCGGCATGCTGGCCTCGTCGCGGCGGTACGCGCAGGTCACCCGCGCCGCACCCAGCCGCACCGCGCTGCGCACGCAGTCCATGCCGGTATCGCCGCCACCCAGTACCACCACGCGCTTGCCCTCCAGGTCGGGCAGGGCAAGCGTGTCTTCCCAGCCGGCGATCGGCCGGCCGTGGGCATCGCTGCCGCTGACGATGCGGCTGTTCTGCACCAGGAACGGCAGCGCCGGCAGCACGTTCTTCAGGTCCTGCCCGGGCAGCCCGCCATCGGTATAGCGGTAGGCACCGGTGCCGACGAACACCGCGTCGTAGTCGGCCAGCAGGGTTTCCAGGGTCACGTCGCGGCCGATCTCCACGCCCAGCCGGAACTGCACGCCCATGCCTTCCAGCACGTTGCGGCGGCGGCTGATCACCGACTTGTCCAGCTTGAAGCTGGGAATGCCGAACTGCAGCAGGCCCCCGATCTGTTCGTAGCGGTCGTACACCACCGCCTGCACGCCGGCATGCGCCAGGCGGTCGGCACAGGCCAGGCCGGCCGGGCCGGCGCCGATCACCGCCACGCGCTTGCCGGTGCTTTCCACCGCCGCCATGTCTGGCCGCCAGCCGGTGGCCAGCGCGGTATCGACGATGTATTTCTCCACCGCGCCGATGGTGACCGCGCCAAATTCCTCCAGCGTGCAGCTGCCTTCGCACAGGCGGTCCTGCGGGCACACCCGGCCGCACACTTCCGGCAGCGGGTTGGTGGAATGGCACAGCGTGGCCGCTTCGTGGATGCGGTTTTCCTGCACCAGCTGCAACCACTGCGGAATGGCGTTGTGCACCGGGCACTTCCAGCTGCAGTAGGGGTTGCCGCAGTCCAGGCAGCGACCGGCCTGGTACTGGGCATCTTCCTTGCCGAACTTTCCGTACAGCTCACCCCAGTCGCCGGAGGTGCGCAGTTCCACCGGAATGCGCTGCGGCATGGTCCGGGGCAGGTCGAGGAACTGGAAGGCGTGCTTGCGGCTCATAGGGGAATCCAGGAAATCAGGCGGCGCGACGCAGCGATTCGGTCAGCGATTCAATGCTGGCGGCCTTGGGTTTGACCAGCCAGAACTTGCCCACGTAATCGCGGAACTCGTCCAGGATCTGCTGGGCCCAGATGCTGCCGGTGAGCTCGCGGTGGCGGCTGATCAGCGTGTGCAGGTGCTGGCGGTGGTTTTCGAAGCCTTCGGCCGAAATGCGGTGGATGTCGATCAGTTCGTGGTTGTAGCGGTCCACGAAGTCGCGGTCGATATCCAGCACGTAGGCCAGGCCGCCGGTGAAGCCGGCACCGAAGTTCAGCCCCACCTTTCCCAGCACCAGCACGATGCCGTCGGTCATGTATTCGCAGCAGTGGTCGCCGGCGCCTTCGATGACCGCCAGCGCGCCGGAGTTGCGCACGCCGAAGCGTTCGCCCGCGCGGCCGGCGGCGAACAGCTCACCGCCAGTGGCGCCATACAGGCAGGTGTTGCCGATGATGGCGGTGTTGCGCGCTTCGAAGCGTGCGCCGCGCGGCGGGCGTACCACCAGGCGGCCACCGGCCATGCCCTTGCCCACGTAATCGTTGGCTTCGCCTTCCACTTCCAGCTGCAGGCCGCCCACGTTGAATGCGCCGAAGCTCTGCCCGGCGGTGCCACGGAAGCGCAGGGTCAGCGGCGCATCGCTCATGCCCTGGTTGCCATGCGCGCGTGCGATGGCGCCGGACAGGCGGGTGCCGATGGAGCGGTCGGTGTTGTGGATCAGGAAGCGGTGTTCGCCGCCCAGCTTGCCGGCAATGGCCGGGGCCAGCAGGCCATCCATCTGCGTGGCCAGGCTGTCCGGCGATTCGTACAGGCGCTGCGCGGCGCAGTGGCTGCCGCCGTACTGGGCCGGGTTGAGCAGGCGCGACAGATCCACCTTGACGCCCGGACGCGGGGCGACGTCCAGCTGCTGCAGGAGGTCGGTGCGGCCCACGATCTCGTCCAGCGAGCGCACGCCCAGGTAGGACAGCCAGCCGCGCACTTCCTCGGCCAGCAGCCGGAAGAAGTTCTCCACGCGCTCGGGCAGGCCGGTGAAATACTGCGCGCGCAGGCGCTCGTCCTGGGTGGCCACGCCGGTGGCGCAGTTGTTGAGGTGGCAGATGCGCAGGTACTTGCAGCCCAGTACGATCATCGGCGCGGTGCCGAAGCCGAAGCTGTCCGCGCCCAGCAGCGCGGCCTTGATCACGTCCAGGCCGGTCTTCAGGCCGCCGTCGGTCTGCAGCAGGGTGCGCCCGCGCAGGTCATTGGCCACCAGCGCCTGGTGCGATTCGGCCACGCCCAGTTCCCACGGCACGCCCGCATAGCGGATCGAGCTGACCGGGCTGGCACCGGTGCCGCCATCATGGCCGGACACGGTGATCAGGTCCGCACCGGCCTTGACCACGCCGGCGGCAATGGTGCCCACGCCGGCATGCGACACCAGCTTCACCGACACCAGTGCATCGGGGTTGACCTGCTTGAGGTCGTAGATGAGCTGGGCCAGGTCTTCGATGGAATAGATGTCGTGGTGCGGCGGCGGCGAGATCAGGCCGATGCCCGGCTTGGCATAACGCAGCCGCGCGATCAGTTCGTTGACCTTGTGCCCGGGCAGCTGCCCGCCTTCGCCGGGCTTGGCGCCCTGGGCCACCTTGATCTGCAGTACTTCGGCGTTGACCAGATACTCGGCGGTCACGCCGAAGCGGCCCGAGGCCACCTGCTTGATCTTGCTGCGCTTGTTGGTGCCGTAGCGCACCGGATCTTCGCCACCCTCACCGGAATTGCTGCGCCCACCCAGCCGGTTCATGGCGATGGCCAGCGCTTCATGCGCTTCGGGCGACAACGCACCCAGGCTGATCGCGGCGGTGTCGAAACGGCGGAACAGGTCTTCGGCCGGGGCCACTTCATCCAGCGGGGTCGGCGTCGGCGCCGCCTTGAGCTGCAGCAGGTCGCGCAGGGCCGACACCGGGCGCCCGTGCACCGCTTCGCAGTAGCGCTGCCAGTCGGCGGCGTCCCCGCTGCGCGCGGCGCGCTGCAGGGTCATGACCACGTCCGGGTTGTACATGTGGTATTCGCCACCGTGCACGTACTTGAGCACGCCGCCCACCTCCGGGCGCAGCAGGTCGTTCCAGGCGCGCACGGTGAGCTCGCGCGCCTCATCGTCCAGCCGCGCGAAGCCTACGCCGGCCACGCGCGAGGGCGTTTCCGGGAAGCACAGGTCGACCACTTCGTCGTCCAGGCCGACGATCTCGAACAGCTGCGCGCCACGGTAACTGGCCACGGTACAGATGCCCATCTTGGAGATGATCTTGGACAGGCCCTTGTAGATGCCCTTGCGGTAGCTGCGGCCGATCTGCGACTGCTCGCCGCCCTTCTTCAGCTGCAGGATGCCGCGCCGGCCCAAATCGAACAGCGTCTGGTAGGCCAGGTACGGGTACACCGCCGTGGCGCCGAAACCGAGCAGGCAGGCCATGTGGTGCGGGTCGCGCGCGGTGCCGGTTTCCAGGATCAGGTTGACGTCGCAGCGCAGCCCGGCGTTGGACAGGTGGTGGTGCACCGCACTGGTGGCCAGCAGCGCATGCACCATCGGCCGGTCGGCCACCGGGTAACGGTCGCTGAGCAGCAGCATGACGATGCCTTCGCGCGCGGCCGCTTCGGCTTCGGCGCAGATGCGCTCGATGCCGGCCTTCAGCCCTTCGTCCAGGCTGTAGGAGAGGTCGATGAGCCGGTTGCGGTCCACGTACTGCGGCATCTTGATCAGCTGGCGCAGCTTGCGCTGGCTGAGCACCGGCGAATTGAGGATGACGTGGTTCACCGTCTCCGCGCCGGCATGGAAGATGTTGGTCTCCTTGCCGAGCTGGGTGGTGAGCGACATCACGCAGTCTTCCCGCAACGGATCGATCGGCGGGTTGGTGACCTGCGCGAAGGCCTGGCGGAAGTAATCGTAGAGCGGCCGGCTCTGCTGGCTGAGCACGGCCATCGGGGTGTCATCGCCCATCGAGCCGGTGGCTTCCTGCTCGGTCTCGGCCAGCGGGCGCAGGATCTGCTCCACTTCCTCGGTGCTGAGCTGGAAGAGCTTGTGGTAACTGCGCAGGGTGCGTTCGTCGAACGGTTCTTCCACCAGCGACGGGTCGATCAGTTCGGTCTGCAGGTAGGTCACACCCTGCTGCAGCCATTGCTTGTACGGCGCGCGGCCACGGTTGATGCGGTCGATGGCATCCGAATCCAGCAGGTCGCCGCGCTTGAGGTCGATGGCCATCATCTCGCCCGGACCCAGCTTGCCCTTGCGCACCACGCGTTCGGCCGGCACTTCCCACACGCCCGCTTCGGACGCCACCAGGAAGTGGCGGTCGGAGGTGAGCATCCAGCGCGCGGGGCGCAGCCCGTTGCGGTCCAACGTGCAGGCGGCATAGCGGCCATCGCAGGCGACGATGCCGGCCGGGCCGTCCCAGGGTTCGCTGTTGAGGCCGTAGAACTCGTAGAACGCGGCCAGGTCGGCGTCCTTGAACTCCAGCGACTGGGTCGCCGGCGGCACCAGGATGCGCAGCGCCTGGATCAGTTCCATGCCGGCGCTGACCATCAGCTCCAGCATGTTGTCCAGGCTCTGCGAATCCGAGCCGTGCATGGAGATCACCGGGTTGAATTCGCCGATGTCGAAGCGCGGGGTCTTCCACACCTTGCTGCGCGCCTGCGCCCAGCGCCGGTTGCCTTCGATGGTGTTGATCTCGCCGTTATGGGCGAGCATGCGGAACGGGTGCGCCAGCGGCCAGCGCGGCAGCGTGTTGGTGGAAAAACGCTGGTGGAAGACGATGGCGCTGGAGGCCAGGTCGTTGCGCTGCAGGTCCGGGTAGAACCGGCTCAGCTTGTCCGGCAGCACCATGCCCTTGTAGCTGATCGCGTTGGGGCTGAGGGTGGTGACGTAATAATCGGCATGTTCGCGCAGCTGCTGTTCGCTGCGGCGGCGGGCCAGGAACAGCGCCAGGGTGAAGGCGGCTTCGTCCTGGCCATGGCCGGCATCGACGAATACCTGTTCGATGTGGGGCAGGGTATCGCGGGCCAGTTGGCCGCACACGCTGGGATCGGTCGGCACCACGCGCCAGCCAAGCGGCTGGCAGCCGGCGTCGCGCAGTTGCTGTTCGAGGGTGTCGCGGCAGGCCTGGGCGGCGGCATCGTCGTGCGGCAGGAACACCACGCCGGCCGCATGCAGTTTCCCGAGGACGATGCCGGCTTCGGCGGCCAGTGCCTGCAGGAACGCTTCGGGGCGCCGCAGCAACAGGCCGCAGCCGTCACCGGTGACACCGTCTGCGGCAACACCGCCGCGGTGGGTCATGCGCGACAGCGCCGCAATCGCGGTGTCGACCAGCAGCCGTGACGGCTGGTCATCCAGTTGCGCCACCATGCCGAAACCACAGGCATCGCGTTCGTCTTGTGGGTCGTAAAGCCCTTGGCGGTTGCGGGGGGCCATCTCTGCCTCAATGTCGGGTGAGCGGCGACACTCGTCCCCGCTCAATCCGTTGAGCGCATCTGGAGGCACCGGATGCTTCGACTAGATCACAGTTGCTGCAACGCCGCAATACACGGTTGCACGCGCAACCAAACCCCTCGAAAACCCGCGTCCGGTGCGCCCAATTCAGCCGCAGCGCAGGCCGGTGACCACGCCCTTTTCATCGACTTCGATGTTCAGCCGCTCGCCGACGAATTCCATGGTGGTCATGTCATCTGGCTTGAGCACGCGCAGCTGACGCGCGCTGGCATCCTGCTGCGCCTGCGCACCGATGGCATCGCTATAGGGCTGGCCGACCAGGCTCTGCACCTGGTTGGCATCGCAGTTGCCGACCGGCGGTGCCTCGGTGGCTTTGGCCGTGGTGTCGGCGGGCGCCGCAGCGACTTCTTCGGCGGCCTTCTGCGCGTGGGTACCCGCTGCTTCCTGTTCGTCCATCGGCGGGGCCTTGCAGGCGCCCAGCAACAGCAGGGTGGGGACCAGGGCGGCAGCCAGGATCGTGGGGCCAAACGGGCGGCGGAAGGAGAAGGACGACATCGAGACTCCGGAGTTCCAGGCGGTAAACCGTGGAGCATATCGCCAAGGCGGGTGTGAGGTGTTTGTGTTGCGTTATTGACGCGGCGCCGTCGCGCCACCCACCACACTGCAGGCCCGTTCCGTCGCCCTGCTTCCATGCCCGCACGCCTTGCCACCCCCGAAGCCACCGCAGCCCGCGACGCCGGCCTGCGCTATGTCACCGACGAGCTGCCCGGCATCGCCCGCCGCCGCGCCGGCAAGGGCTTCAGCTACCGCGACGCCGACGGGCACGCGGTCCGCGACGCTGCCACCCTGGCCCGGATCCGCTCGCTGGCCATCCCCCCGGCATACACCGATGTGTGGATCTGCGCGCTGGCCAACGGCCACCTGCAGGCGACCGGGCGCGATGCGCGCCGGCGCAAGCAGTACCGCTACCACCCGGACTGGGCGCGGGTGCGCGGCGACGGCAAGTTCGACCGGGTCATCGCCTTCGGCGAGGCGCTGCCGGCGCTGCGCCGCCGCCTGCGCCGCGATCTCAAGCTGCCCGGCTTCCCGCAGGACAAGGTGCTGGCGATCGTGGTCGCGCTGCTGGCCGAAACCCTGGTCCGCGTGGGCAACCCCGAATACGCCCGCGATAACCGCTCCTACGGCCTGACCACCCTGCGCAACCGCCACCTGGAGCTGGTCAAGGGCGGGCGCGCGCGCATGCGCTTCCGTGGCAAGTCCGGCCAGCAGCATGAGGTCGACATCGACGACACGCGCCTGGTGGGCCTGATCAAGGGCTGCCAGCAGCTGCCGGGGCAGGCCCTGTTCCAGTACCGGGATGATGACGGCGCGCTGCAGCCGGTCGATTCGGGCCAGGTCAACGCTTACCTGCGCGATGCGATGGGCACCGATTTCAGCGCCAAGGACTTCCGCACCTGGGGTGGCACGGTGGCCGCGCTGCGCCAATTCGCCGCCACGGCACTACCAGAGTCGCCCAGCGAGCGCTCGCTGGCCGCGCTGCAGAAGGAAGTGGTATGCGAGGTGGCCACGCTGCTGGGCAACACGCCCTCGGTGTGCCGCAAGGCCTACATCGATCCCAGCGTGTTCGATGGCTGGCGCAGCGGGTCGCTGGCGCGGTTGGCCGGCCTGCGCGGGGAGCGGCAATGGGAGCAGGCGACGCTGAAGTTCCTGCGCAGCGCGCGGCGCACGGTGAAGAAGGCCAAGGCCGGGGCCGCGCGCTGAGGGCGCGATCCCGGCCAGGACATCAGCCGCAGTAGATGGCGGTGATGTTGTTGGTGCGGCCGGTCTCGATGGTCAGGCGTTCGCCACCGCTCTCCGCGCCCGGGCTGGGATTTGCCGCACCGCTGGCGGTGGGGCCACTCTCGGTGCGCTGGCCACGCAGCACGTTGACCTGCAGGCTGTCGCTGTCCACGCGGGCGCGCTCTACGGTGGCGGCCGACGCGGCCAGGCCGACGGCGCCACGCACCTTGTCGACATGGCACTGGCCGGAGATGACGCCGTCGATCGGCTGCACCTGCGCCACCGGCGTGCTGCTGCAGGCGGAAAGAAGGGTCACGGCGGCAACGGCAAGCAGGGGACGAAACATGGGGCGGCTCCAACGGGGATTCTGGTGCCCACGATGCCGCTGCGTGCGTATGCGGCGGATGAAGCCCTACACGTCATGGCGACATGCCATTCACCGGATGCGACCGGCCCGGCCGCCACACTGCCCTTGCCTCGCCCTCCACCCGCATCGAGGCAAATGCTACGAAGGAGTTGACCATGGCCACGGCCAAGAAAACCCGTAAACGTACGACCCCCGCCGCGACCTCCGCCGAGCCCAAGGCAACGCGCACGCGCACCCCGGTGGTGAAGACCGCTACCCGCAAGGCCGCCGCCACCGACCCGCGCGCCGCGCGCGTGGCCGCCCGCCAGCGCCGCCTTCAGGACCAGGAAAAGGCCAAGGACGCGCGCGCCGCGGCGAAGAAGGCCAGCAAGAAAGCGACCAAGAAGGCCACCCAGGCCGGCAGCCGCAAGCAGCCTGAAACCATGCCGGCGCAGCACATTGCCAAGCCGGGCAACGAACACGAACTGCATCTGGCGCCGCGCTTCCTGGCGCCGGATTACGTCGGCAGCGGCAAGCTCAAGGGCAAGCGCGCCATCATCACCGGCGCCGATTCCGGTATCGGCCGCGCGGTGGCGGTGCTGTTCGCCCGCGAAGGCGCCGATGTGGCCGTCCTGCATCTGGACGAACACGACGACGCCGAGGTCACCCGCCAGCACGTGGACGCCGAAGGCACCCGGTGCGTGGTGATCGCCGGTGACGTGCGCGATCCCAAGTTCTGCAACAAGGCCGTCAAGCAGGTAGCCAAGGCGTTCGGCGGCATCGACATCCTGGTCAACAATGCCGCGTTCCAGCTGCACTGCGAACGCCTGGAAGACCTTGAAGACGAACACCTGCAGGAAACCCTGCAGACCAACATCGGCGGCTACATCCAGATGGCACGCGCGGTACTGCCGCACCTGGAAGAGGGCGACTGCATCATCAACACCGGTTCGGAAACCGGGTTGTTCGGCAGCAAGGCGCTGATCGACTATTCGTCCACCAAGGGCGCCATCCATGCGTTCACCAAGGCGCTGGCCAGCCAGCTGCTGCCGCGCGGCATCCGCGTCAACGCGGTGGCCCCCGGCCCGGTATGGACCCCGCTCAACCCGGCCGACAAACAGGCGCCGGACGTGGCCGAATTCGGCAAGGACAGCGACATGGGCCGGCCGGCACAGCCGGAGGAACTGTCGCCGGCCTACGTCTTCCTGGCCTCGCCGATCACCGCCAGCTACATCAGCGGGGTGATCCTGCCGGTGATGGGCGGTCCGAAGGGGTAAAGGCCAGGCAGAAGGGGACGACATGCGACGCGGCGGCTTCCGCATTACCGTTCGTCGGCCGCCGCCGTCCGGCACTTGACGACACCTGTAGTCACAGGCATGGTGGCGACACGTGTAGTCAACGGAGTGTGCCATGCGCGGCAAGACCATCGGGGACCAGGAACTGGCCCTGCTGCAGTACATAGCGGAACAGGACGACGCCAGCGTCGGCGAAGTGGCGGCCGGCTTCGGCGAGGAGCGTGGCCTGGCCCGCTCGACCGTGCTGACCATGATGGAGCGCCTGCGGGGCAAGGCGTATCTCCAGCGCCAGCAGGTCGAGGGCGTGTACCGCTACTCCGCCACCGGCGAGCAGGACAGCGTGGTGCAGGGCGCGGTGGCGAGTTTCGTGGAAAAGACGCTGCAGGGCTCGGTGTCACCCTTCGTCGCGTTCATGTCGCACAAGGCCGAGGTCAGCGACAGCGAACTGGCCGAACTGGAAGCGCTGGTCGCACAGCTGCAATCACGCAAGCGGGAGGGCTGAGCCATGGACATCCTGATGATGGAACTGCTGACCCGCCTTGCCTGGACCAGCGTGCAGAGCGCGCTGCTGGTGGCGCTGGTGTGGGGCGTGTGCCGGCTGCTGCCGCGGCTGCCCGCCGCCACGCGCTGCCGCCTGTGGTGGCTGGTGGCCCTGCAGGCCGTGCTGGGTCTGGTCTGGAGCAGCCCGCTCGAACTGGCGGTACTGCCGGCCCCGGGCATCGACAACGCCACCCTGGTGGCCCAGCCGATGGTGCAGGCGCCGACGACGCTGGCGCCGATGGCAATCGATACCCTGACCGCCGCGCCGACCGCTGCGTCGCTGTCCTGGCAGAGCGTGGTGTTCGCGCTGTGGGCGGCAGGCCTCCTGTTGATGATGGTGCACAGCCTGCGTGCCTACCGGCAGAGCCGCGCGCTGGTCCGCCATGCGGTGCCTTGCACCGACGCCGGGCTGCAGCAGGCGCTGCAGTTGGCCGCCGAAGCGCATGGGCTTGCCCGCGCGCCAAAGCTGAAGCTGTCCGCGCAGATCCGTTCGCCGCAGCTGATCGGCCCGTGGAACCCGGTGCTGCTGCTGCCCGCACGTGAACTGCCGGCGATGGCCGCCGATGACCTGGACATGGCGCTGACCCATGAGCTGGTCCACCTGCAGCGCCGAGACCTGTGGTTCGGGCTGCTGCCCGCGCTGGCGCAGCACCTGCTGTTCTTCCACCCGCTGCTGCACGTGGCCGTGCGCGAATACGCGCTGGCCCGGGAAGAGGCGTGCGACAGCGCGGTGGTGGCCGGGCACGGGCATTGCCGCCACGACTACGGCCGCCTGCTGGTGCAGCTGGGCGTGGCGCCGCGGCCGGCGGTGGGCGTGGCCAGTGCCTCGCCCAACTTCCGCAGCCTCAAGCGCCGCCTGCTGACCCTTCAACAGACCGGGAGTTTCCCGCGCGTGGCGTCGCTGGCGATCACGGCGCTGTTCGTGGTCATCGGCGTCGCGCCGATGCGGCTGGTGGCTGCGGTTCCGCCCGCGCCGCCGCCGGCCCCCCCGGTGCTGGCCGCTCCCGCTGCCCCTGCTGCCCCTGCGGTTCCCACCGCGCCAGCGGCCCCGGCTGTGCCACGTCCGGCATCGGCACCGCACCCGGTCACTGCACCGCGTGCACCGGCGCCCCCGGCCGCACCCGCACCGCCGCCGCACCCGGACAGTGTGAGCAGCACCAGCACCAGTACCACCACCATCACCCACGGTCGTCTGGACCTCTCGCACCAGCCGCGCCAGGCCTTCGTGCTGATGGGCGGCGGCGACAACTTCGTCGATGCCTCGATGGCCGACCTCAAGCAGGCACAGCGTGATGTACAGGGTCGCGACCCGGCGCTGTGGGTGCGCGTCGGCAACGAGCGTTACCTCGTGCGCGATCCGGCGCTGTTGCAGTCGCTGTCGAAGGCCCAGCAGCAGGTGGCCAGGCTGGGCGAGCAGCAGGGCGCGCTGGGCGACCGCATGGGCGCACTGGGCGAGCAGCAGGGTGAGCTGGGCGAGCGAATTGCCGAGGTGGCGATGCGCGCCAGCCGCGATGCGATGGAGTCGATGGATGCGGCGGAAATGGCCAACAATGCCGCGCGTACCACGAAGGGCGATGCAGCACTGGCCGAACGCGCGGCGCAGCGCGCCAAGGCGGACGCTGCGGCAGCGGTGGACCACCGCCGGATTGCCGAGATTTCCCGCCAGCAGGCCGAACTGGCCCGCCAGCAGTCAGGCCTGGCGCAGCAGCAGAGCATCGCCTCGGCCCAGATCGCCCGCGACGTGCGCAAGGCATTCGACAAGGCACTAGCTGATGGCACCGTGCAGCGCCTGAGGTAACGGTGATGCCCGGGCGTATACCCGGGCACCCCGTCGCCGGTCAATTACAACCGATGCGCTCGATCTTGTTGTCTGCGTCGACGTTGATCGTCAACCGATCTTCGCGGAAGTCCATGGTGACGGCCATGCCCGGCTTCACCACGCGCGCGTTCTTCGCACCGCTGGCGGCCACCGCCTTCTTGACCAGCGCTTCGGTCGCCTTCTGTCCATTGAACTGCTCGAGAACGTCGGGATTGCACTTCATGGTGCCTCCATCAGCGACGTGAGGCACCGGGTCGACCACGGCCGGATCGGTGCTGCTCTTGGGCGGGGTGCTGCACGCGGTCAGCGGCAGGGCACAGGCAAGCAACAGCAGGGACATACGCATGGCCAGTCTCCGTGAGCGGGTAAGTGCGGCCAGCTTGCACCCCACGGGCTGCACGGGGTGTCAACGCCCCATCAGCGCCCGCTGCGAAGTATGATCGCGGTGTCCCCGGCACATGACGGTACGTGCCCGTAGTACCCACCTCACAGAATCGATGCGCGATGACCTTGAAGCATCCCCCTATTCCCGCCCGCTTTCACTCGCTCGATGTCATCCGGGGCGTGGCGGCGCTGGTTGTGGTGGTCTGGCACTGGCAGCACTTCCTGCTCGGCGGCACCGGCGAACTGGCATTCCGTCAAACCGACCAACCCTTCTACGCCCAGTTGTCCATGTTCTACCACTGGGGCTGGCTTGCGGTGGACTTCTTCTTCTCCCTGTCGGGCTTCGTGTTTTTCTGGCTTTACGGTGAGGCGGTGGCAACGCGTGGCGTGGACGGCTGGCGGTTCTTCGTCGCTCGCTTCTCGCGCCTGTATCCCCTGCATCTAGTGACATTCAC
>NZ_JAGXKC010000170.1:0-561 GCF_019091045.1 Stenotrophomonas sp. GbtcB23
GACATCCTTGAGCTCCTGGTAGTCGAAGGGCTTGTCGCCTTGGAAGAAGGCGCGGTCACCGCCGGTGGCGCCCTCCACCACATGGATGAAAGCGAGCCCGCGCGAACCAAGCTGCTCGACAACGTAGTTGAAGATGCGCTGGGGGTCGGTTTCGGTGATGTTGTTGGCAGGGGTTACCGGCGAGATGCGCAGGCCGACGCGACCGGCGCCGATTTCCTTCGTCACGGCATCGACGACTTCCAGCAGGAAGCGGGCGCGGTTCTCGATCGAGCCGCCGTATTGGTCGGTGCGCTGGTTGGTCCCCGACTTCAGGAACTGGTCGATCAGGTAGCCGTTGGCGCCATGCAGTTCGATGCCGTCGAAGCCGGCGACGATCGCGGCACGGGCACCCTTGCGGAAATCATCGACAATGCCGGCGATTTCGGAAGTTTCGAGCGCGCGGGGAGCGGAGGTCTCGGCAAAGGCGCCGGAACCGTTGGGATTGATGATATAGGTCTTGCCACCGGCGGGAATGGCCGACGGAGCAACCGGGGCGCCGCCATTCGGCTGCAGGGACGTGTG
>NZ_JAGXKC010000171.1:0-305 GCF_019091045.1 Stenotrophomonas sp. GbtcB23
TCCGCGCAACCCACCCCCTCGCCCTCCGCACAGGTTGTCGTCCCAACAGCCGACGCGACTCCAGCAGCCCTGCCACGCATGACCGTCCACAAGACCCCGACCTGCGGGTGCTGCGGTGTCTGGATCGACCACGTGCAGAAGGCGGGATTCACCGTGGATGTGCACGACATGGATGACCTGGGTCTGGTCAAGGAGCGGTTGGGTGTCCCCTATGCAAAGGGCTCCTGCCACACGGCCGAGATCGGCGGATACGTCATCGAAGGCCACGTTCCGGCCGCGGACATCAAGCGTCTCCTCGAAGAAAA
>NZ_JAGXKC010000171.1:315-560 GCF_019091045.1 Stenotrophomonas sp. GbtcB23
GCCGAACGCACGCGGCCTGGTCCTCCCAGGGATGCCGCTTGGTTCTCCGGGCATGGAGGCCCCGGAGGGACGCCAGCAGCCGTTCACGGTCGAGCTGATCCATCGCGACGGAACCACTGAACCGTTCGCACAGCACTGATCCGTCGCAGCAACAGGGGACGGTGTTGCGGGCGCGCCGATTCTCGCCCGCGAGGAAGAAGGAGAACTACATGACTCACCATTCCGCAGCACACCGGCCCCAGGCC
>NZ_JAGXKC010000172.1:0-555 GCF_019091045.1 Stenotrophomonas sp. GbtcB23
ACTTGGCTGGTCGCTGCCATGGCATGGCTCGGAATAGCCTGGGCGACCCATGAGTTCGCCGTCGAGCCGTGGATTGAGAACATGCAGCAGCAGATCGGTGGCGGCACGCCCGGCGGCGAGTGGGGTGCAGTCCTCATCGCGTACGCGGGGCTGATGCGTTTCGATCAGGCGTGCACCATGATCGTGTCGGCGGTCGCGACCAAGTTCGCCGTCAACGCCGCGCGGGCTGTTTTGGTCCGGAGGTCCTGAGATGCCAATCGAGCTTTACACCGGCCAGCCGGGCAACGGCAAAACCGCCCTCATGATGGAACGGCTCGTCGAGGAAGCGCAGCGAGGTGATCGCGCCATCTACGCCTGTGGCATCGACGGATTGCAGGACGGGTTGGCGTCGACCTTGGACGATCCCCGCCGCTGGAATGAAAAGGATGGGGCAGGGGAGTACATCGTGCCTAATGGCGCGATCATCTTCGTTGATGAGGCGTGGAAGTGGTTCGGCCACCTTCATGACGCCACGCGGCAGCAGACGCCCAAGCATGTTCTTGACCTCGCCGAACA
>NZ_JAGXKC010000173.1:0-551 GCF_019091045.1 Stenotrophomonas sp. GbtcB23
GAGTGGTACGGTTACGCCCCGAATTTCTGGATGCGCCTTCATGTCCTCCAGCGCCACTCCCGACACTATCTTAAGTGGAACGCGGATCGAGGTACTTGAGACACTCAAATCTGGTGCCAGTGGCTTTGCAATGAAACGCAGACTTCAAGAGCGGGCGAATCAGCTCGCGTCGATAGATGCAGCGACGACTTGTGAGTGGCGCGCATATGTATCTGCTATCGATGACTCCTTTGATGATGCGGACGAAAGTTTCGACTGCGCACGTCGCCTGAAGCCCGGTGATCCATATGTCATCGTTCGTTGGCTGGAAATGCTCTGTGTCACTGGTCAGGTAAGCAGGGTGAAGGAAAAGTTCGCCGAGTTCCGATCCAGCTTGGATGGAGATCACGTTGCAATGGGGGCGGTGATCCACGTGCTTGGGTTCGTAGGATTGCTGCATGATGCCTTCCACCTTCGAGAGCGCGTCGCCGTGTTGGGTGGAAGTCCTGGCCCAGACGTTATTGGCGGCGAGTTCTGGATAGGGGCACCCCCCAAGCTAGGTATCGCCAAGC
>NZ_JAGXKC010000174.1:0-551 GCF_019091045.1 Stenotrophomonas sp. GbtcB23
GCCCCCTCGGGGCGAATCGGCTATGTGGCCGAGCAAGTACACGGAACGCTGACCTCCCTAACTGAGGTTCTGCCTCATGAGTCGGATGACGCGATTCGTATCGGGCGTGACTGGGCCCGTCCCGCTCCCGTGTACTGCATTTTTCGAACAGCCTCTCGCCAAGACTCGTCACCGTAATCGCCAAAACGGCGCTTTGTCGGTTCATCCATGAACTGGTGATTCGCAGAAAGGTAGGTGGTAGCTGAAGTTGAGATTGCCGTGATTCTATGGAATACGACTGAACCCGGTACTACCGAAAGGAACGGGGAACGCTGTGAGATTGAATCTTCGGTATCGGCGCTTCTCGAAGATGCCATTACGCAGTACTCGGGAAAAACGGCAATATTTACCCCCTTGCTGCCCGTCTGGACGGAAGGGAACGCGATACCCTGAGCTGTATGTCCAATCTTCATTCGCAAGTACTCGAACACGACTTGGGTGGAGAGGTACGAAAGCTCATCACCCGTTCTCTTTGGCCGAGACATTTTAGTGACTAAGGAGTGAATGAAGCT
>NZ_JAGXKC010000175.1:0-544 GCF_019091045.1 Stenotrophomonas sp. GbtcB23
ACCTCTATCGAGTCCGCCTCTATCCTGATCCTTGCCGCAGACGGCTATGAACGATCGGAGTTGCGCGTCCCCCTGGAGGAACTGAAGAAGCGCGGGGCCGACGTGAAGATCGCGTCGATCAAGACGGGAGAGATCAAGAGCTGGGACAAGAAGGATTGGGGCGATACAGTCCCGGTCGACCTGGAGGCAAAGAACGTCAAGGCAGAGGAGTTCGATGCCCTCGTCCTGCCTGGCGGTCAGATCAATCCCGACCTTCTGCGCGTCAACGAAGATGCGGTGCGCGTGGTGCGTGATTTCGTCAAGAGCGGCAAGCCCGTCGCGGCGATCTGCCATGGCCCGTGGCTGCTGGTGGAAGCCGATGCGCTGCGCGGCCGCAAGGCGACATCCTACCGCTCGATCCGTACGGACATCCGCAATGCAGGAGCGTCCTGGAAGGATGAAGCGGTGGTGGTCGACCAGGGCATCATCACCTCGCGCTCCCCTGCCGACCTGCCGCAATTCGTTGACAAGATCGTCGAGGAGGTCCAGGTAGGGGCCTACAATC
>NZ_JAGXKC010000176.1:0-536 GCF_019091045.1 Stenotrophomonas sp. GbtcB23
GCGGTGGCGCCGCCGCGCTTCGGCGCCGGGGTGAAAGGCAAGGTCAACCTGAGCATGGCGCACGGGCAACCAGTGGTGGCCACCACCGTCGGCGTGGAAGGCATGCACCTGCGCGATGGCGAGGATGTGCTGGTGGCCGATGATGCCGAGGCCTTCGCTGCCGCCGTGTTGCGGCTGTATCGCGACGAGGCGCTGTGGCAGCGGTTGTCCGCTGCGGGCCTGCACAACGTGGCCGACCACTTCTCACTGGACGCCGCACGCGACACGGTGCGGCGGGTCTTCGTCGGCTGACGCCGCGGATTACCGGCCTGCTTCCCGCCAGGTGGCGGGCGTGGGCTGGAACTCGCGCGGCGTCACGCCCAGGCTTCGGGTCAATGCACTGTTGTCGGCCACCAGGTCGTGCCCCAACCGCGACACCGGGCCACGCGCACGCGGCACCGTCGCCGCAAGCAGCCGCAACGCCGCCCCCGGCAGGTACACCGGCAGCGTGAACATGCCCATGCTGGCCCGCACGCGCTGGAACATCTGCTGGTAGT
>NZ_JAGXKC010000177.1:0-531 GCF_019091045.1 Stenotrophomonas sp. GbtcB23
CTGCGTCCCTTCAAGTAGACGAAAAGGGGTTAAGTTATGGCAAGGTTGGCCGAAAGTTCCGTGGTGATTGCCTTGCGGGATTGGCAATGGGCAACCGGACGTATCAGCAAAAGCGATATTGGCATGTTCATTAGCTTGTCGGGCAATGCTGATAAGAAGTTCGGTGATTTTAAGCTCGGTTTGAAAGACAGGTTCTACCTCTTCGAGGCCAAGTCCCCTTCTGATTCGGTTTATGAGGAGTGGCATCGACCGATCGAAAAAGGTCGTAAGCATGCCCATTGCATGTTGCGTCGCCTAATTGAACGGCTTGCCGATAACAGCCAGCGCGAAGAAGCGAGAAAACTTGCCGGTCTGTCGCTTAGGGCACACCATTTTTTATATGCGGATCTAACCGGAACGCGCCCAGCTCTGCGAATCGAGCCCTATTTGTAGGGCACGCTTCGGCGCGGTGGTTTTGCCGAGTACGCCCCACAGGAACCTGAGAGGGGCAGGGCAGAGAAGGACGGGCTTCGGCGGGGTCCTAGCGCGCTC
>NZ_JAGXKC010000178.1:0-528 GCF_019091045.1 Stenotrophomonas sp. GbtcB23
CAGTTGCCATTGGAGCCCACCCAACTGCTGGCCAACCTGGACCAGCACACACCACTACTGGGCTGGGAGGCACGCCAGAGCTTAGCCCAGGCCCAGGTGGATGCGGCCGTGGCCGAAACCCGCCCGGATTGGAGTGTGGAGCTCACCTACGGACGTCGCGAGCGCGCACTCGACGGCATGGCGCGCAGCGACATGCTCATGGTGGAAGTGGGCGTGGGCCTGCCGCTGTTCCAGAAGAACCGCCAAGCACGAGGCATCGTGGCACGACGGGCTGAGCTGGAGGCGGTGTCCGCAGAGCGCGATGAGGCCCGGCGCATCCAAGCCGAGTCGGTGCAACGCGCGATGGCGCGATGGCGCGGGTTAACCGGCCAGTTGGAGCGCCAGAACACGCAGAGCCTGCCTTTGGCGCGCGATCGCGCACGCACGGCGTTGGCCGCCTACGGCGCCGGTGCCGACCTGCAGCCGTGGCTGGAAGCGCGGCGCGATGAGATCGAATTGCAACTGGAGAACGCCCGTCTGCTGGGCGAA
>NZ_JAGXKC010000179.1:0-520 GCF_019091045.1 Stenotrophomonas sp. GbtcB23
TTGCAAGGAAGGCATTACGCTCGATCTTTGGCTTCGGGTGCAGCTTCAGGCAGGCGCGGGTGATCACGCCGATCGTGCCTTCGGTACCGATGAACAGTGGACTGAGATCGTAGCCGGAATTGTCCTTCGGCAGGCCCTTCAGCGAGGAAAGCACCGTCCCGTCCGGCAGCACCGCCTCGACGCCCATGACCTGCGCCCGGTACATGCCGTAGCGCAATACACGTATGCCGCCGGCATTGGTGCCGATATTGCCGCCAACCGTTGCCGTACCGCGGGCGCCGATATCGACGCCGAAGAAGAGATCGGCATCGCTCGCCGCCTGCTGCACGACCTGCAACGGTGTGCCGGCGGCAACGATCATCGTCTGGGAGGCCGTATCGAGTGACTCGACGCCACTCATGCGCTCCAGCGATAGCGAGACTTCACCGGCAAACGGCCGTGACGCGCCGGAAAGCCCGGTCCGCCCGCCCTGCACGACGAGTGGCTGACCAAGATCGCTTGCGGTGGAAAGGTTGGCGAA
>NZ_JAGXKC010000018.1:0-82214 GCF_019091045.1 Stenotrophomonas sp. GbtcB23
GGCCGCACCTGATGCACTACGCGATGGGCTCTTGCGCATTGGGCTGCAGTTGCCAACGCGGTACTTCGCCCCGCATGCGCGCGATTTTCCGTGGAGCCGGTACAGGCTCCAACCGACGCTATGACCTCTTACCGAGTCGCTGCGGCACTTGGTTCGGTTGAAAACCACATCGTCTGATCATCGGGTGCTGCCGATGGCGTGGCCCTTTGACGGTGCTAACCTTCGCCGGGTAGGCAATCCGGTCTGAACCTGAGGAGTAGGGCAGTGGGAAGAACCTGCGATTCAACCTTGCACCGCGAGAAGTTGCTCGCAAGCGATGTGGCGGCCTGCTACTACTGCTTCTCGGAATTTCCGCCCAGCGCCATCGAAGAATGGTGCGATGGCGATGATCAGGATCAGACCGCGCTATGCCCGCGTTGCGGAGTGGATGCCGTGGTGGGGTTCAATGGCCCAGTGGATACTACGTGGATTCGGTCCGCGCACCAGATTGGATTTGGTTAGAGCCAAGGTGAACTGAACATGCTGAAGGAAGTTGGCGGCGTCCCCATCCAACCCAAGCACCGCGCCATGTGCCACTGCGGCGCCGTGGAGCTGGAGCTTGATCTTCCCAACGGTATCGAGAGCCCACGCCGGTGTGACTGCTCGATCTGCCGGCGCAAAGGCGCGGTAGTGGCTTCGGTGCCTCTCTCCGGACTTCGTGTCGTGAAGGGGGCAGAGCACCTCAAGCGCTACGAGTTCAACACCCACACGGCCAAGCACTACTTCTGCGGCATCTGCGGGATCTATACCCACCACCAGCGCCGCTCGAACCCTCATCAGTACGGGTTCAACGTCGGGTGCCTGGAAGGCATCAACCCCTTCGCCATACCCAACGTTCCCGTGGAGGATGGAGTTCACCATCCAGCAGACGGCACAGGCTGACAAGCGATCCGGCAAGGGTTCCGCAGCCTGCGCGCGTGATAATCTGATGGGTTGCACCCACCCACCTGCCAACCCATGCCCACCACGCCCAAACCCCGCGTTGCCACCCAGGCCGGAACCGGCTTCCGCACGCTTTGGCCCCTGCTGGCGGTCATGCTGTTCTTCCTCGGCAGCGGGTTCCTGGCCGGCAAGAACATCCACACCATCCGCGAGGGCAACGCTCTGGTCATTCGCTCCCAGGAGACGATGACCGCGCTGGGCGATGTGCTGTCGGCGGTGCAGGACGCCGAGACCGGCCAGCGCGGCTATCTGCTCACTGGCGATGACAGCTACCTGGAGCCCTATCGCACCGCCCTGGGGGTAGCCAGCACCCGGCTGGAGACAGTGGAAAAGTCCTTGGCCGATGACCCGGCCCAGGTCGACCGGCTCAAGCTGCTGGCACGGCGGGTCCAGGACAAGCTGGACGAACTGCATGAAACCATCGAGGTGCGGCGCACCCAAGGCTTGGAGCCCACCCTGGAGGTGGTCGGTTCCAACCGCGGCAAGGCAGCCATGGACGACATCCGTGCGCGCCTGGCCTCGATGGGGGCCATCGAACTGGACAAGCGCGCCAAGCGCCTTGAAGAGATGGAATCGGCCTACAACGCGGCGCTGAGCTCCGGCGCGGCCAGCGCGGTGCTGGGCATCCTGCTGACGATCTTCATCGCCATCCTGCTGCGCCGCCATACCCGCGCCCGCGAGCGCGATGCGTGGCTGCAGCGGGGTCGGCTGGAGCTCACCACCGCCACCGGTGGCGACCTGGACAGCGGTTCGCTGGCGCGGGCCAGCCTGGGCTTCCTGGCCGGCTTCACCGGCGCACAGGCCGGCATGTTGTTCGTGCCGGAGGACAACGGCTTCCGGCAGATCGGTGCGGTGGGCACCGCCTCCGCTCCGGACGGCACCGACCAGCTGCGCGACAGCGGCAGCCTGCTCGGCCGCGCGGTGGACGAGAAGCGCGTGCTGGTGGTGTCGGACGTGCCGCAGGGCTACTTCACGGTCGGCTCCGGGTTGGGGCAGGCACAGCCGCGCCACCTGGTCATCGCTCCCAGCATCCACGAGGGCGAAGTGAGCGGGGTGATCGAGCTGGGCTTCTTCAGCGCGGTACCAAGCGAAGTGGTGGAGCTTCTCCAGTTGGCATCCGGCGACATGGCGGTAGCGCTGCGGTCGGCGGCCTACCGCGCCAAGCTTTCCGAGCTGTTGGCACAGACCCAGCGGCAGACCGAAGCGCTGCAGGTGCAGAGTGAGGAACTGCGGGTTTCCAACGAGGAACTGGAGGAGCAGAGCCGGGCGCTGCGCGGCTCCCAGCACGAGCTGGAAGAGCAGCAGGCCGAACTGGAGCAGACCAACAACCAGCTGTTCGACCAGTCGCAGCAGTTGGAGAACGAGCGCGACAAGCTGGCGCGGGCCAACGCGGCCATCGTGGCCGAGGCGGACAAGGTACAGCGCGCGAGCCAGTACAAGTCCGAGTTCCTGGCCAACATGTCGCACGAGTTGCGCACGCCGCTGAACTCCGCGCTCATTCTGTCCAAGCTGCTGGGCGACAACCGCGACGGCAACCTGAGCGAGGAGCAGGTGAAGTTCGCGCGCACCATTCATTCGTCCGGCACCGACCTGCTCAACCTCATCAACGAGATCCTGGACCTGTCCAAGATCGAGGCCGGGCACATTGAAGTGCACGCCGAACGCTTCGGCGTGGAAAAGCTGCTGACCGACATCTCGGCGCTGCTGGGTCCGGTGGCCAGCGAGAAGGGCCTGACGCTGGACGTGTCGATGACGGCCGATTGCCCGGTGGTGATCGAATCCGATCGCCAGCGCATCGAGCAGATCCTGAAGAACCTGCTGTCGAACGCACTGAAGTTCACCGAAACCGGCGGGGTGACGGTGTCGGTTTCGTCGGCCGGGAACGGCAAGGTGGCGTTCGCAGTGACCGACAGCGGCATCGGCATTGCGCCGGAGCAGCAGGCGCGCATTTTCGATGCCTTCCAGCAGGCCGATGGTTCGATCAGCCGGCGCTATGGCGGCACGGGCCTGGGGCTGTCCATTTCCCAGGAGCTTGCACGCCTGCTGGGCGGCGACATCACGGTGGAAAGCGAGCCCGGCAAAGGCAGCTGCTTCCGGCTGGTGGTGGCCACACGGCTGGCAACCACCGAGCGCCCTGCTGCGCCTGAAGCGCTGCCGGCGCCGATGCCTGCACGCGCGCCGTTCGCATCGGGTGGTGTGGCCATGGCGCTGGATGCGCGCCCCGTGGCCGCCCCAGGCAGCAAGGCCAGCAGCAACGGCCGCGGCCTGATCCTGATCATCGAGGATGACCCTGCCTTCGGCCAGATCGTCAGCGACCTGGCGGTGGAGATGGGCTTCCGTGCACAGGTGGCGCAGACGGCGGCAGAGGCCCTGGCCGCCGCGCGCACGGAGCTTCCGCACGCCATCGTGCTGGACATCGGCCTGCCCGACCAATCCGGCCTGTCGGTGCTGGACGTGCTCAAGCACGACATCCGCACGCGGCACATTCCCATCCATGTGGTGTCGGCAACGGACCATTCGCGTAAGGCGCTGGCGCTGGGTGCGGTGGGCTATCTCGGCAAGCCCGCCACCCGCGAGGAGCTGGGCAACGTGCTGCTCTCGCTGGAGCGCAGGCTGTCTCAGCGGCCGCGCCTGGTGCTGGTGGTGGAAGATGACGATGTGCAGCTGGACGCAGTGCGCCAGCTGCTGGCGCTGGCCGATGTGGAAACCATCGGCGCGCGCTCGGCCTCGGAGTGCCTGCAGGCGCTGGCCCAGCATACATTCGACTGCATGGTGCTGGACCTGAGCCTGCCCGATGCCTCCGGCTTCGAGCTGCTCGAGCTGCTCAGCGAGCAGAGCCCGCATGCGCTGCCGCCGATCATCGTCTACACCGGCCGGGTGCTGTCGCCCGCCGAAGAGGTACGGCTGGGACGGTACTCGAGTTCGATCATCATCAAGGGCGCGCGCTCGCCCGAACGCCTGCTCGATGAGGTCACGCTGTTCCTGCACAAGGTAGTGAGCGACCTGCCCGAATCACAGCAGGGCATGATCCGTTCTGCGCAGCACCGCGACACCGCGCTGGAAGGCCGCCGCGTGCTGGTGGTCGAGGATGATGTGCGCAACATCTATGCGCTGATGAACGTGCTGGAGCCCCACGGATGCAAGGTCACCATCGCGCGCAACGGCCAGGAAGCCATTGACGTGCTGACGGCGGCCATCGGCGGCCCGTCGCCCATCGAACTGGTACTGATGGACATCATGATGCCGGTCAAGGATGGCCTTACCGCCACCCGTGAGATCCGCCAGGACGGGCGCTTCGGCAAGCTGCCGATCATCGCCCTCACCGCCAAGGCGATGCCCGATGACCAGCAGCAATGCATCCAGGCCGGTGCGAACGACTACGTGGCCAAGCCGCTGGACGTCGACAAGCTGGTGTCGCTGATCCGGGTATGGCTGATGGCGTGAGCGGCAGAAGTGCTCACCGCCAAGTGCAGCCCATTTCGGATCAGTATCTGCGCCAGGGTGGAAGTTGCAGTCGTTTGCGGTGAACATCCGCCACGCCGGCCGTCACCACCGAGAAGATCAATCCGCCGAAGAATGCCGATCCAACGGCCGCTACGCCATCGGGCATTGGAAGGAACCGAAGGTACATCCAGGCGATCAGCCACACCACGGCCCATACGCTGCCGAACGCCAGGGCGTTCACCCAGAAGCTCCGGAACAACGGCGGTGTCCATTTCAAGCCCAACCGCCATGCGATTCTCCAAAGCGGTGGAGCGGCCAAGCTCAGGCTCAGGCTACCGCCTCTGGCAGCCAGGTCCTTCCGCATGCGGGCGATCTTGCTGTTGAAGTCCTCAACGGAAGCTTCTTCGTTCGTCATCGTTGGTTCCTTCAACGTGTAAGACCCGGCGCGTCGCGACCTGGGCAAGAATGCAGAAGGCTACCTGCTTCCTCAGGTTCGTTGTATCAGAAACCTCTGAGTTCCCACCCTATTCTGTATCTCCAACCGAAGCCGCGCCTGCTCCCGCTGCACCCATAGCTCGGCGCCGGTTTTGCCATTGGCAAAGGCGGTGCAGCGCCGATGCCGCCGGCCTTCCGGCTCGCGATGCGCATCAAGCATGGCCACCCATTCCCTGCCTCGCTCGGGTTGATAGATGTGGACCACCCACGTGTCGCCATGGGCGATCACCGTTTCGTCGTAGGCGGTGGCGGCGGGTTTGATCCATCGGAAGTCGGGCGGGAGCATGGGCGAGAGCATTACCGTTCCGGCTCTCAGAAACTGCGACGGGGAGGGCGGCCTGCGAAGTCCTGCTGGTCTGACCGTTGCTTCAGAGTTTGCCAGCTGCCTTGTATCGCGAGACGCCCTGTTCGATCAGCTGCTGGAGCTCCTGCAGCAGGGTGGGATCGATGACGTCGAAGTTGAAGCATGATTTCCCCTGCATGCGCTTCTTCAAGCCAGGGCTGAGGCTCTGCAGCAGCTCGGGAAAGTCGTAGACCGGCATGAAGTGGAAGGCGTGCTTTCTGGCAGAGACTTTCACCGCCCCGAAGAACTGCGCCTTGCCCTTGCTGTCAGCGTGTTTGCAGTTGGCGTAGAAGTGGGTGTCGGTATCGTGCACGACCGCCAGCGCCTCCTTGTGGGCCAGCAGCAGATCGCGCAATGCGACAAACAACGCCGAGGGCGTTCCCAATTCCGAATTGTGCGTCTGGGAGGCTGGTTTGCCGGGAGTCTTCATGGGTACCTCCGGAAGTTCTCGCAACCATACCTCCGGCGAGGGCACGACAGGTAGCGGCATGCCTGGGCCAACCGTTTGAGGGTGATCGGCGACGGCGCTATGCTGGACCGGCTATCAGGATGGGAGCTGCGGGTGCGAAAGGGATGGGCTTGCTGTGTCGTTCTGGCGCTCGCGTGCATTTCGGGTATCGCCCAGGCAGCCGAGCCGGATCGGCGCATCACGCTGACCATCGACGATCTGCCCTGGCAGCGGCTGGGCGAACGTACCGAGCCGGAGCTCGCCGCCCAACACGCCAGGTTGCTTGCCGCGCTGAAGCACGCCAACGTCCCGGTGGTGGGCTTCGTCAACGAGGCCAAGCTAGAGGTCGGCGGCCAGGTGCAACCTGCGCGCGTGCAGATGCTTCGCGACTGGCGTGATGCCGGGTTCGAGCTGGGCAACCACACCTTCGGGCACGTCGACCTGCATGCGATGCCGCTGCAGGCTTACGAGCAGGACATCCTCCGCGGTGAAGCCACCCTGCGCCCACTGCTGGCCGAAACCGGGCAGGTGCCGCGCTGGTTCCGGCATCCCTACCTGCATGCCGGGCAGTCGCCTCAGGTGCGCGCTGAACTTGGCGCGTTCCTGCAGCAGCACGGCTATGAGATCGCCCCGGTCACGATCGACAACAGCGAATGGATCTGGGCCTTTGCGTACGACCACGTGCGCGACACCGAAAGCGATCCGGCCAAGCGGGATGCGCTGATGCAGCAGCTGCGCCGTGGCTACGTTCCGTACATGCTCAACAAGCTCGACTACTACGAACAACGCTCGCAGGAACTACTCGGCCGGCTGCCGGCACAGGTCTGGCTGATGCATGCCAATGCGCTCAATGCCGATTCCGTGGGCGAGCTGGTAGCCGCCACCCGTCGGCGCGGCTACCGCTTCATCTCGCTGGACGCTGCGCTGCAGGATCCTGCCTACCGGCACGCCGACGGCTACAACGGGGGCAGCGGCATGAGCTGGATCCAGCGCTGGGCGATGGCCGAGAAGGTGCCGAACTCCTTCTACGCGGGCGAGCCCACGGTGCCTGCCTGGGTCATGAAGCTTGCCGGGCGGGATGGCGAGTAGCTGAGCCCGGCAGTTCGATCAGTTTTCCTGATACTCGCTTTCATCGTAGGTGCCCGCAACCGTGCAGGTCAGCTGCGGCGCTACCCCCTCGCCCAGCATGAGGTCCCCCATCGTAGTCGTGCGCCCACCCGCCGTGCCGAGTTTTGCAGCTTTGCGCACCGCCGCTGCGTTGGCACCCAGGGTTGCGGTATAACTCTCGCCCAGTTCGCCGTCCGCGTCGATGAAGATGGACACTTCCTGCACCGGTAGACCGAACACCGTGAGTGGCACAGGTGGCTTGATTGCCTCGATGGCGCCGGCTTCGTCGCGGGGCAGCGCCTTCCAAGCCGTAGCAGTGGTATCGGGCTTTGCACGGCATTCAACGGCCGCCTGGATCGCGGGTGCTACGGCCTGCCATTGCGATGCGTCGAACGCCTGCGCTACCGGAGCGAACAAGGCGCCAACAAGCAGGGTGGTGAGGATCTTGATGGTTGCGCCGCGCTGATGCGGCTTCCCTTGGATATTGGTCATGAGGCATTCCATTTGCGCTGTAGGGTTCTACTTCCAGAGCAAGTTTACTGTGCAATGCATCAGGCCGCCCAATGGGCGGCCTGATGGTCTACAGGGTTGCGATGCTCAGAAGAAAATCGCGTAGAGGATCAACAGCGGGATCGGTACGCCGAGTGCCCAGAGCAGCAGGGTCTTCATGGGAAGTCTCCTTGTTCGATTGGGAAGTTACAGGTCGCGGCGACGGCCGCCCCAGGTGGCACTGAGGCTGGCGAAGAAGGCGCCGATCAACAGGGTGATGAACAACCACAGTGCCGCGTAGGCGGTAGCCTTGCGCGCATCGTCGGCCACCTGCTTGGCGGTGTTCTTGGCCTCTTCCAGCGCGGCACGCATGCGGGTCTGGGTCTCGGTGACACGCGCTTCTGCCTCGGCCTGGCTCATGCCGGTCTCGCGGGCAATCACCTGCGCCAGGTACTGCTTGTCTGCCGGATTGAGGCCTTCAGACTGCAGGCTGGTGACGATGATGCGGTTCACCTCGGCACGCACTTCACGGCGATCGCCGCCCGGTCGCGGGCCCTGCGGCGGCAACGGGCGCGGCGGTGCAGCGTTTGCAGGACCCACCGCGGGAACCATCGCCGACGGATCGACCGGTGCGGCCGGATCAGCGGGCGTCTGGCCGGGCATGGGTGCGGGCATGCTGCCACTGCGGAACAGCGAGTCGACCCAGTAGTTCAGGTCGCCCTGGTCCGACCCCGCGACGGCGGTGCCGGCGCCGGCGGCGGCAACACCGGCGGTGGAAGCAGCAGCACCTGCAGTTGCGCCGACAGCTTTGACGCCGGTGCCGAGCACGCCGCCAATGGCCGAGGTCAGCAGGCCGGCGGTGAGGAGGGTGGCGACGGCCCAGGAGACGAAGCCATGGGCGGTGTCGCGGAAGTAGGTTTCATCGCCGTGCAGACGGGTCCACTTGGTGCGCAGGCGGCCGGCCAGATAGCCGCCCAAGCCGGAGGCAGCGAGCGCGGTGAAGGTCAGCCAGACGATGCTGCCCCAGCCGAAGGTTTCCTTCGAGACGCCATCAAATGCCCACGGCGATACCGAGGACAGGCCCAGCCCCACGCCGAGGATCAGCAGGACCAACGACAGCGCGGCGGCGGCGACGGCACCGGCCAGGATCGCGCCCCATGACACCGCGCTTTCGGGCGCGGGTTCGATGACGGATGTTTCAGTCACAACGGCGATGTCGGGCCCGAGGGCGCCTCGATCAGGGTAATCAACTCGGGTGTTCATTGGTACTTCGCTCCGTCTGGATGCTGCATGTGCAGCTGGCACCCAGAGGCTGCGCGAAGGCAGGTGAAATCGGTGAGACCTGCGTCTTCACTTCCTGCATGCGCGGGCGGGCGCCAGGGCGATATGCTGTCTGGCGGTCGCGGTGGCGAGGTTGTACAGCCAGGCCATGGATCTGTCATTCAGGGATAGGAGGGCACATGAAGCGCCGCGCAAAAGTACTGATCGCCTTGGTGTGCACCTTGATGCTGGCGCCCGCCGTGGCATTCCTGATCTATGACGCATTGGTGTTCTGGCCGCATCGTGATCACATGCGAACCGTCCTGGAGAATGCAGATCCGCTGGATCGTTCGCCGCCTGCAAAGGTTCGCGCCTACATCCGCGCACAGCATGATGGCGCGTTGCCGTCCGCCGTGGTGGCGCGTCAGTTGCACTCCCGTTGGCTGCCCCGCAGAGGCATGCTTGACTGGCACGTGCGGAGCTTCCTGTGGGAGCGGCTTGTCTCCCTGCACCTGTCACAGGATGAGGTGTTGGGACTCTATGCGAGCCTTGCCTACAACGGAAAGGGGCAGGGGTTGAACTCCCTTTCGCAGCGCTTGTTCACCAAGCCATTGGATGCGCTGTCGGACGAAGAGGCTGCGATGGTGGTTGCCTTCACATGGGCACCTGATCTCTATGCCCAGCATCCGGAGCGGCTGCGGGCGCGTACGGACATCCTGCTTTTCCGGGCGCGCAGCACCCAGCTCAACGCTCTCTGATGGCGCCGTGGGCGATGGCTTGCGCGACTTCTCTGTCAAAGCGCTCACTCTTGGTGATGTGTCGTCTGACGTCGTCGGCCATCAGCTGGTCAGCGTCCAGGTAGGAAAGCTCGACCAGCTTCAGCAGCACGTCCTTCGACGGAGATTGCTTCAGCCACCAATGGAAGACGCCATTGCGGTCGTGTTCGGAAGCATCCTCCATGCCAGGTTCGTAGCTCTCCATCAGCAGTTGCAGCTGGTCCGCCGGTACCAGCCCGTACTCTTTCCACTTGGGGTGAAAGTGCATGAGTGCGAGGTAGCTCTCGATGTCCATCACGCGCTCCGTTGATGTTGTTTTCTCCTGCCAAGGCCAAGCATAAGGGCAGCGCCGCCAAGTATGAGGTAGACGCAAGCCATCAGCCCCAACCCCCGTCCCCGCGGTGCTTCTGGTAACGTCGCCAGTGACGTTAGGCGTGGTGCCCCTAGCGCCCGACAAGTGATGTCCGACAAATAGATACCCGAACGCATGGACGTTGATGGTGCTCATGTTCGTACGCTGTACCAGCACGGCCAGCAGGTCTTTATTCCAAGCCTGGAGGGCTGGAAGGCCATTCTGGGCGATGGACACTGGGGCGGTATTCGAATGACCAGCCCTGACAATGCAAGGGCTTTCGTCGAGAAGTATTTCCGCTATGAGGCGATCAGACTTGGACTTGTCCTGCTACGCGGAAGATGGTGGTCCTTTCCATTGCTGTGTGTTGAGGGTCACTTGTACAGGGTGCATTTTGAGGATGTGATCTGCGAACACTGTCATCAACGCTGTGGATTATCGGCCACTCCAGACACAGTCTGTTATGCGGGGACCGGCCTCAGCGTTGCTGAGGTTTACGCCGAGTTTGAAAGGCTCGGCGTCAAGCAGTGCCCACACTGTTCGGGTGTGCTCAGGCGAAGACAAACGGCTTGGTTTGCGCCGCCAGTTGTGGACGGTACGTCCAGTTGATCTGCTTCGTGGCTTTCCCAAGTTCAAGTGTTCAGAACAACGAACCCTGCGGCGAATCCTCACGCGGCGGCAGCGGCCGAACAAACTTCGTGCAGTCCAGCTTCGGCCAATGGCTGTTCTGCGCATCGAATCCCAGGCGCTTGCGGGCGAGCTTGAAGCGGCTGGAGAGCAGGTCGGCGTAGACGCCTTCGCCGCGCATGCGGGTGCCGAACTCGCTGTTGTAGTCCTTGCCACCGCGCAGCTGGTTGATGGTGCTCATCACGTGCGCGGCGCGGTCCGGGTGATGCGTATCGAGCCAGTCGCGGAACAGCGGGGCCACTTCGAGTGGCAGGCGCAGCAGCACGTAGCCGGCGGTGCTGGCGCCGGCGTCGCGTGATGCTTCGAGCACCGCTTCCAGCTCGGAATCGTTGATCCAGGGAATCACCGGGGCCACCATCACGCCAACGGGGATGCCGGCGTCGTGCAGGCGACGCATGGCACGCAGGCGCGCGTGCGGGGCCGATGCGCGCGGCTCAAGGCGGGCCGACAGGTGCGGGTCCAGCGAGGTCACCGAGAAATGCACGCTGACCAGGTTCTTTTCCGCCAGTGGGGCGAGCAGGTCGATATCGCGCTCGACGAGGGCGTTCTTGGTGATGAGCGAAAACGGGTGCTGGGTTTCCAGCATCACCTCGATCAGCTGGCGGGTGAGTTTGAGCTTGCGTTCTATCGGCTGGTAGGCGTCGGTGTTGATGCCCAGGGCGATCGGCTGCGGGGTGTAGGCGGGCCGCGAGAGTTCCTTGCGCAGCAGCTGCGGCGCGTTGGTCTTGGCAAACAGCTTGGTTTCGAAGTCCAGGCCGGGAGACAGATTGAGGAAGGCGTGCGAGGGGCGCGCGAAGCAGTACGAGCAGCCGTGCTCGCAGCCGCGGTAGGGATTCACCGATTGGCTGAAACCTACATCGGGGGATTTGTTGCGGCTGATGATGCTCCGCGCCGTTTCGGCGCGCACTTCGGTGCGCAGGCGCGGGGTGGCAAATTCTTCGCTGGTTTCCGGTTCCCAACCGTCGTCCATGGCTTCGCTGACCGTGACTTCGAAACGTCCGGCGAGGTGCGTGGTGGAACCACGGCCTTTGATTGCGATGCCCATCTTCAGAGGCTACCGGCGAGACGTCTCAGGGGCTGAGACGTGAGGTGGAGCGTGGCGGAGTGCGGAGGGGTACGCATGGATTAGCAGTATTACTAACCACAGGGTCGTAGGGAAGCACCATCCGCGCCCCTGCTGGGTTTGGGCTGAATGGTTGGGGTTTGTTCCCCAGGGTTATCCACAGGGGATTCTTCAGCGCACTTGGGTCCCAGCGAAGAGCATCCGGGCAGGGCCCGGAGCCGCAGTTTGCGCGGGATCCATCAAAGGAGGGCGAGGTAGCCCTTTACCGTCGCCTCCAGCCCGGCGTACAGGGCTTCGCCGATCAGCGCGTGGCCGATCGAGACTTCGAGGACGTTCGGGACCGTTTGCAGGAAATCCCGGAGGTTATCCTGGGACAGATCGTGGCCGGCGTTGACCCCGAGGCCGGCGGCCTGGGCGCGGCGGGCGGCGTCGGCGAACAGGGCGAGCATGACGGTGGCGTCGCCTGCGGCGTGCGCCTCGGCATAGGGGCCGGTGTAGAGCTCGATGCGGTCAGCGCCAATGTCGGCGGCCTGGGCCAGGTCCGGGTTGCCGGCGTCCACGAACAGGCTGACCCGGCAGCCGTAGTTTTTCAGTTCCGCGATCAGCGGGCGCAGCCGGTCGGCATCGCGGCTGAAATCGAAGCCGTGGTCGGAGGTGAGCTGGCCGTCACTGTCGGGCACCAGGGTGGCCTGGGCCGGGCGGGTCTGCGCGCACAGCGGCAGCAGGCCCGGGTAACCCGGTCGGGGCGGTGCGAACGGGTTGCCTTCGATGTTGAATTCGACGCCGCGCGCGGTGGTCAGCGCCGAGAGGGTGAGCACGTCCTCTGCGTGGATATGCCGACGATCCGGGCGCGGGTGCACGGTGATGCCGTGGGCACCGGCGTCCAGGCAGGCGGTGGCCGCCTGCAGTACATCAGGGTCCTGGCCGCCGCGCGAATTGCGCAGGACGGCGATCTTGTTCACGTTGACGCTGAGGTGGGTCATAGGCTCGGGGGAAGGTCATTCGGGTCGCGGTCGGCGTCACGGCGGGCCTGGGCCTGCTCGCGCAGCCGGCGCAGCTCGGCAGGGTCGATCGCGTTGTAGATGTCGTGCGACCCGGCCGCGTCCCGCTGGCTGCCGCCAAAGCTGGCCAGGTAGCGGCCGCGGATCCAGGCCAGCAGGAACACCAGTGCGCCGGCCAGCCACAACATCATCATGCCGGTGGACGGTGTCTTGATGGCAAAGGTGAAACAGCCCAGCGACAGCAGCAGGAACAGCCAATACATTGTCATTCTCCCCGTTGACCTGCGCAGTGTAGCGCCGGGGCGGGGGGCGGTTCCACGTGGCGGCTACAGCAGCGGGGAGGCCAGGCGGGCGAATGCCTCGGGGACCCGGTGCAGCCACAGCGAGCGCTGGCGGTCGTTGCGCACGGGCGTGGAAGCGGCGAACTCCGCGATGAGGATTTTCTCCAGTTCCGCTACGCACTCGGGGCTGCTGATCATCATCGACAGTTCGAAGTTGAGGCGGAAACTGCGGTGGTCGAAGTTGGCGCTGCCGGCGATGCAGACGTCGTGGTCGGCGATGAACGCCTTGGTGTGCAGCATGCGCGGCCCGTACTCGTAGATCTTCACCCCGGCCTGCAGCAGCTCGTCGAAGTAGGAGCGCGCGGCCTGGGTGACGAACCAGGAATCGCTCATCTTCGGTACCAGCAGGCGCACGTCCAGCCCGCCCAGTGCGGCCGAGGTGAGCGCCATGCGCGCGGCTTCGCCCGGCACGAAGTAGGGCGTGACCAGCCACACGCGTTCGCGCGCTTCGTGGATGGCGGCCACCTGCAGGCGGTGGATGGTTTCCCAGCCCGAGTCCGGGCCCGAAACCAGCACCTGGGCGTTGATGGCGCCGTCCTGGCGGCCCGGCATGTCGGTGGGCCACAGCTGGGCGATGTTGAAGCGCTCCTTCGGTTCGCCGGTGGCGTAGATCCAGTCTTCGACGAACACCAGCTGCAGGCTGCGCACCACGTGGCCGGTCAGGCGCATGTGCAGGTCGCGGTAGGCATCGGGCCGGCGGCTTTCGTCTTCTTCGTCGGTGATGTTGATACCACCGGTGAAGGCGACGCGGCCATCGATCACCACCAGCTTGCGGTGGGTGCGCATGTTCATCCACGGCCGCTTGAACGGTTTGAGCAGCTGGCGTGGGTGGAACCAGGCCACTTCGGCGCCGGCATCACGCAGCGGCTTGAGGAACCGCGTGCGGATGCCGGACGAGCCCACCGCATCCAGCAGCAGGCGCACGCGCACCCCGGCCTTGGCGCGTTCCACCAGGGCGTCGCGCAGCGCGGTACCGGCGTGGTCGGGGTTGAAGATGTAGTACTCCACGTGCAGGTGGTCGCGCGCCTGGGCCACGGCCTTCAACAGCGCGGCATAGGTCTGCGCGCCGTCCACCAGCCACTCCACTTCGGTGGCCGAGCTGGGCGCCAGGCCGGTGGTGGCCTGGGCGATCTTGGCCAGTTCGGTGCAGTCCGCATCGGGCGGGCACACGCTGCTGTAGTGCTCCATGCCGGAACGCGCGCGGCCACGGCGCAGGCGCTGCCGTTTCACCTTCTGCGGCCCGAGCAGGTAGTACACGAACAGGCCCAGATAGGGCAGGGCGGCCAGCGAAAGGATCCAGCTGAGCGTGGCCACCGGCTCGCGCTTCTGCAGCATGATCCAGCCGATCAACCACAGCAGGTACAGCACGTAGGCGGCGATGAGCAGCGGGCGCAGGTGCGGGAACGCATCCAGCCAGTGGAGCCAGTCGGCAAGCGCGGGGTAGGTGGCAAGCATCCGCGGATCATAGCCGGACGCGGGTGTCCGACGCATGCGTGACTGTTTTGGCCTTGAAGTCGGGGCGCCTGTAGCCCGAGTCTCTTGACGCACAACAGGGTGTCATGGAGCAAGGGATGGCGGTCAACTGGTCAGGCGGTCTAATCCGCTGGATGCCCCACAGGGACAGGCAGGGCAAGGCCTTCCCCTTGAATCACCTGCATCCCTTTCGTCTCAACTACGCCCTGCTTGCCGCTAAGGGGCACCCCGGCCGGGAGGTCGTCCTGTATGTCGGCTTTGGGCTTCATTGCTTCTCTGTGCAGCGTCGTGGAGCTGATGACGACATGATTTCCGACAATCGCGAGTGCCGCGCATTTGATGGTGTTCGATACACGTTGTCGAAGCGGCTTCCGGAGATCATTCGCCACGTGATCGAAGGGCGACAATCCTGCGAGCGCACCGCAGCGGACAACTATGTTGCCGTGCGGCTGGACAGCGGCGAACGCTATGGCGTCTTCTTCAATCTTAAACGGTGGAAGCGGCACGGCTCGAACAGTGTGCTGCTGCTGGTGCAATCCGCGTATCCGCTTGATCCGCGCAAGCCGCATCCCGGCAAGGGACGCTATTCCTTCAATCTTTTATTGGGAGAGATCCTGCGGGGACGCGCAAGGCAGGACGATGAACCCGATCCAAGACGATTCGCGGATGTACTGGAGGCGCCTCAAGAACGAAAGCCCCGGCCAGCGATGCTGGGCGAGGCTCCGTCAGTCCGATTCCCTTGGATATACCCGGGCCGGCCGGGACCTGGTGACCAGGTGGGATGCGCAATGGCTCGGCTATGTGTTGCTTGCGCGTAACCATGGTGGAACGGCCCCGGATTGATGTCAATGGCCGAACGCGCCAACAAAAAAAGCGCCCCTGTTTCCAGGGGCGCTTTCCAGTCGCGTCATGACTTGGTGTTGCGTCTTACTGCTGCTGCTGGAACCCGATCTTCTTCATCTGCGCGTTCTTCGCGGCGGCCAGAACCTTGGCCATCACGTCGTACTCGGAGTCCGGGCTGGCGTCGATGCGCAGCTCGGGCTGGTTGGTCGGGTCACGCTGCACTTCCTGTTCCATACGCTGCTGGAGCTCAGCCGTTGCAACCGGGCTGTTGTTCCAGAACACCTGGTTGCTGGCGTCGATCCGCAGCTCGATCGGCGGCGGCGGTTCCACCAGCTGCGGCGGTGGGTTGAGCACGCGCTGCGGCAGGTCCACGGCGATCGGGTACGTCATGATCGGCGCGGTAACGATGAAGATGATCAACAGCACCAGCATCACGTCCACGAGGGGCGTAACGTTGATGTCGGCCATTGGGCCCTTGCCACCACCAGAACTGAATGCCATGGCTTACTGCCCCTTCTCTTTGGTGGCCACGAAGCCAACGTCGAGCATGCCCTGCTCCTGCGCGACCTTCGTCATCTCGTTGATGACGCGCATCTTGGTGGTGCGGTCACCACGCAGATTGAGCGGGGGCTGGGGGGTCTGCTGGGCGGCGGTCGCCAGGCGCGACTCGAGAGTCTGCTTGTCGATCTCTTCGTCGTTCCAGTAAATCGAGCCGTCTTCCTTCACCGCCAGGGTGATGGGGCCCTTGCGATCAGCCGCATCTTCCGGCTTCTGCACCAGGTTGGCCTCAGGCAGGTCGACCTTGACCTTATGCGACATCAGGGGCGCCGTGATGATGAAGATGATCAGCAGCACCAGCATCACGTCCACGAGGGGCGTAACGTTGATGTCGGCCATGGGGCCGCCGCTGTTACCACTACTGAAAGCCATAACGGGCTCCGTCTAGATCGTGTTGACTACGTTCTCGCTGGGTACAGCGCGTCGCAATTAGCGGACGCGCGAACCGGTGGCGAAGAAGTCGTGCAGGTCGTGAGCGAACGTATCGAACTTGCTGATCGTGGCGCTGTTGATCTTGCTGAAGAAGTTGAAGGCGAACACGGCCGGGATTGCCACGAACAGACCGATGGCGGTCATGATCAGGGCTTCACCCACCGGGCCGGCAACGGCGTCGATGGAGGCCGAACCGGTTGCACCGATCTTGATCAGCGCGCCGTAGATGCCCCACACGGTGCCGAGCAGACCGACGAACGGAGCGGTTGCACCGACGGTGGCCAGCAGGGTCATGCCCGACTGCAGGTTGTTGCTTTCGCGGGTCACGGCCTGACGCAGGGCGCGGTCGACGAACTCCGAACGGCTCAGGTTTTCACCCAGGCCACCGGTGGCGCCACCTTCGGCACGCTGGTGGTGGGCAGCAGCCTGGGCTGCGTCCAGGGCGATCTTGGAGAACGGCTCCGAAGCCGGCTGTTCTTCCATGGCGCGGATGGCGTCCTGTGCGTTCGGGGTATCCCAGAACAGGCTCACGACCTTGTCAGCAGCGCTCTTCAGGCGGGTAGCACGGAAGATGTTGATGACGGTCCAGTACCAGGACATGGCCGACATGATAACCAGGGTCAGAAGCACGACCCAGGAGACGGCGAAGTCGCCCGGCTTGGAGGTCATTTCGTGGATCAGATGCTCGAAGCCCATCTGCGAGAGGGCATTCGACGGGTTGCCCCCGGCAGCAGCGGCGATGAAGAGTTCCTGCAGCATGACGCTTACCTTTGTTGTGTGTGGTGATGAATGTTGTAGCTAGGTTCAAGTGACAGGAGGGTGGCCGGCAGGCCACCCGGCCCATCAATTCAGCGCAAAGTTGACCGGGACGCGGACGCGACCTGCAGCTTTCTTCCCGCCCGATTCGGCTGCGTTGAAGCGCCATTTACGGGCGGCTTCCATCGCTGCACGGTCCAGATCGCGGTTACGGCTGGACTTTTCGACCGACACATTGGTGACGTTGCCGTTGGCATCGACATCAATGATCAGGATCACTTCACCCTGGATACCTGCGCGGAACGCGGCCGGCGGGTAACGCGGGGGATTCATGGCCTTGGACGAGATATCGACGCTGGCCTCGATGGAACTCGGCGGCTGCGGCGGGCTCGGCGGACTCGGCGGCGTGACGATGTCGTTCGGACGCGGTTCCGGCACGTCGATCACCGGCGCCTGCGGCGGCGGCGGCACCGGCGAGGGCTTGGGCGGCGACAGGTTCTTGACCGGCGGCGGCGGCGTTTCAGTCGGCGGCGGCGGCGGCGGCGGCGGTGGGGGCGGCGGCGGAGCGTCGACCAGGGTCACCATGATGTTGCGTTCCTTCTCCGTCACGGCCTTGGGGGCCACGGCGGGGATGAGGAGCAGCATCAGGGCGGCGAGATGCAATGCGATTACAAAGGCGATACCCACGATGCGCGGCCAGCTGAGGCCGGTGTCATCGCGTTGTTCGTACCTGTGAACGACTAGTTGTTCCGTCATGCGCCAAGAGCTCATTAGTGGGGCCGGGTACCTGGGGACAGATAGCCCATGATCAGCGGTGCATGACACCGCAGGAACCTCCAAGCTTATACCAATCCTGAGCGCCTGCGCATCACTCACGCAGGCGTTCAGGCGTTATTCCTACTTACTTCAGGTTGATGATTTTCTTGGCATCCGCCTGGTTCTTCACACCCTTCGCCAGCGCCTGCTGGGCGGCCGTCTTGGCCTCCGGAATGCGACCTTCCGAATGCAAGACACGTGCCAGGTTCAAGTAGGTTTCACCGTCCTTGGAAAGCGGGGCGGCCTTCTGCCACGCTTCGATCGCCTTTTCGACCTGCGGCGGTTCCGAGTAGTAGTACGCCTGGGCCTGGGCCAGGTAGACCTGGTAATCCGGCTTCAGGATGCCCTTCTGCAGGCCGTCGTTGATCACGGCAATGACCTCGGCTTCCTTCTTGTCCGAGTTGGCGTAGATCGAGTACGCCTGCTTGTACTCGCGCTCCTCGGTCAGCTGGCCGCCCTTGAAGAGCTTGTCCATGACCGCGCCAGCCTTGTCCATCTGGTCGGCCTGCAGGTACATGCTGGCCAGGTTCATCTGGGCCTTCTTGTCGGCCGGGTTCTTGGCGGCAAGGGCTTCAGCCTGCTTCACTGCTTCACCGGTCTGGCCGGACTCGGACAGGGCGGCCATCAGCAGCTGGTTCCAGTTGTCCTTCGGCTCGGTGGCGCCGGCGATGGCCTGCTGGATCACCGGCACCGCTTCCTGATAGCGCTCGAGCTGGTACAGGGCCTGGCCCTTGATGATCAGCTCTTCCGGCTTGGTCGACTTGGTTTCAGCGAAGTACTTGTCCAGGGTGGCCAGGCCTTCGGCAAGCTGGTCGTCCTGGATCTGCAGCTGGCCCAGCATCAGCATCGACTGGAAGTGGCCGTTGTTGTCCAGGCCATTGAATTCCAGCACCTGCAGCAGGTACTTCTTGGCAGCGGCGTTGTCGTCGGTGTTGTAGGCAGCCTGCGAGGCGAGCTGCGCGGCCAGCGACTTGTCATACGCATTGGCGGCGCTGTTGCCCAGGATTTCATTGGCCGCAGCCAGCGTCTCCGGGAACTTCTGATCGTTGTAGCTGTCGATCATCTTCTGCAGCTGCTTGCCCAGCTTCGGCGATGCCTTGATGTCCGGCTCGGCGCGGGTGGCCTGCGGGTACAGCGCTTCAGCCTTGGCCTGGTCCTTCTTGC
Organism: Stenotrophomonas sp. GbtcB23; assembly: GCF_019091045.1. NCBI lineage: Bacteria > Pseudomonadati > Pseudomonadota > Gammaproteobacteria > Lysobacterales > Lysobacteraceae > Stenotrophomonas > Stenotrophomonas sp. GbtcB23. The sequence goes on from NZ_JAGXKC010000018.1 coordinate 18,830, forward strand.
CACCACGGCGATCGGCGCTGCGATCAGTGGTGCGGGTCTGGGCGACGGCGTCAGTGACCACAACGCCACCAATGGCGGTCGCGATGAGGACGGAAAGCACGGCTTGCTTGTGGTTGCGGAAAATCATCTTTCACCTCGATCGAACCGCCGCGGCGGCATCAAAACGGACTGTCAGAAAAATCTGAGCCGCCAAACGTATCAGAAACCGATGGCGTGAGAAATCGTTTCCGATGCTGCAATACAGCATCCTTTAGTCGAATCACCCGCACTTCGGGCGCCGTCCAGCAGCCTGGGCCTGCTGGAAAACACCGGTCAGGGCGGGGGCATCGCGTTGCAGCTCCCGGATCCGGTTGGCCGGGTCCGGGTGGGTGGACAGCCATTGCGGGGAACGCCCGCCGCTGGCGGCCATCATGTTCTGCCACAGGTTGACCGCCTGGGCCGGGTCGAACCCTGCCTCGGCCATCAGCCGCTGGCCGACCACGTCGGCTTCGCTTTCCTGGGTGCGCGACCCGGGCAGCAGGAAGGCGGCCTGTGCGCCGGCACCGCCGAGCTGGTTGACCGTGCTGGCCGCGCCGTCGCCGTATGCCGCGCCGGCCAGCGCACCAAGCACGGCCAGGCCGGTCTGCGCGCCCATCTGGCGGGTCAGGCGCTCTTCGTGGTGGCGCGAGATGACATGACCGATCTCATGCCCGATCACGGCGGCAAGCTGATCCTGGTTCTTGGCCACGGTGAAGATGCCGGTGTTTACGCCGACCTTGCCGCCGGGCAAGGCGAAGGCGTTCGGCTCTGCATCGACGAACACCGCGGTCTCCCACCGTACGCCACGGTACTGAGGCGGCAGCTGCGCGACCAGTGCATTGACCACGCACTGCACGTAGCCGTTCTGGCGGCCGTCGCTGCTGATCTTCTGCTTCTGTTTGGTTTCGGCGAAGGCCTGCGCGCCAAGCTGGTCCAGCTCGGCCTGCGATACGCCGCCCACCATCTGCTTGCGCCCGGTGGGCGAGGTGGTGGTAGCGCAGGCGCTGAGCGCCAGGGTGATGACAAGTCCGAGCAGCAAGGGTTTCAAGGCGGGGACTCCCGTGTTCATGTCTGCAGTGTGGCGGGCCGAATGTAAGGTTTTGTCAAACCGTCGGGTCAGTGCAAGCCCAGAAACACCAGCGCGGCCAGGGCGATGGCGTTGTTCAACGCATGCGCCACGATCGGGGCCCACAAGGTGCCGGTGCGCTGGTACAGCCACGCGAACGCGGCGCCCATGCCGCCGTACACCAGCCACAGTTGGGCGATTTCCCACGGGCCGTTGGCGCTGGTGCCGGGCACTTCGTGGACCAGCGCGAACGCCAGGCTGCTGAGCAGCATGCCCAACCATGGGCGACCGGCTTGCCACAGGCGGCCGAACAGCACGCGGCGGAACAGCAGTTCTTCGTAGGCCGGGGCCAGCACGATCGCGAACAGGGCCAGGAACCACGGGAAACGGGCCAGCGCCTGTTCCATCAGGGCCAGGTTGGTGGGTACCGGTTCAATGCCCGCCTGCCGGGCCAGCCAGGCGATGCCGTTGCTGCCGATGATCACGCCCACCGCAACCAACGCGGTCCAGCCCCAGGTGGACGGCCGGCGGGCCGCCTCGAACGAGGCGCGGCGCTCGGTGGCGTCGGCACGGCGCCTGAGGAAGTACAGGAAAATCGCAGCGCCGCCGGTGGCGAACACGGCCATCAGGATCTGCGCGAGCGCGCCAGGTTGGCCCACCTGCTGGGCCAGCGCATCGGCCGCTTGCGCGCCGGTGTCGCGGACCACGATCACGGCGCGGTAGAGGCCCCATAGCAGGCCGCTGGCCATGCTCAAGGCGAGCAGCGAGAGCGTGGCGATACCGAGATCGATCAGGAATCCCGCGATCGGGGAGCCTGGTTTCCGTTGGGGCGCCTTGGGCAGGGCGGGCGGCAGCGGAGGCGTGGTGGACGCCGGGGCGGTAGCGGACATCGGGTTCCTGGCAGCAATAGGCGGTGGCCAGGCCGGTTGCAGGTCGCAACCGGCCGGCCCTGAGCCGATTGTGTCAGATATCCAGGTTGGCGACCCGCAGCGCGTTGTCTTCGATGAAATCGCGGCGCGGTTCCACCACGTCACCCATCAGGGTGCTGAAGATCTGGTCGGCCGCCACGGCGTCCTCGATGCGCACCTGCAGCAGCCGGCGCGTATCGGGGTTCACGGTGGTGTCCCACAGCTGTTCGGGATTCATTTCGCCCAGGCCCTTGAAGCGCTGGATCTGGCGACCCTTCTTGGCTTCGTCCAGCAGCCAGTTGCGGGCATCGGCGAAACCACCGATCTCCGACGACTTGGCACCGCGGACGATCTTGGCACCTTCACGTACCAGCCCGTGCAGCAGCAGCGAGGACTGGTGCAGGGCACGCAGTTCACCGGTTTCGAAGGCCGACAGCGGCAGCACCTGGATCAGCTGTTCGCCCATGTGGCGACGGGTGACCAGCAGCGCAGCCGGACGCTCTTCGGTGGGTTCCTGCAATTCCAGGCTGAAGCGCGGCGAGCCCAGGCTGCCCTGGTTGAGGCGCTTGGCCAGTGCGGCCAGGCCTTCGTCGGCGCCTGCCTTGCGCAGGTGCTCCAGGTCCATCGGAGTGAAATCGACCAGGGCTTCAAGCACCTGGCGGTCGTAGCGATGGGCATTGCGGCCGATCGCTTCCTGCGCCGAGGCGTAGGCCAGCAGCAGCTTTTCCAGGGCGACGCCTTCGATGGCCGGCTCGTTCTCGGCCGGAATCAGCGAGGCGTTTTCGACCGCGTTGCTGGCCAGGTAGGCGTCCAGCGCGGGGTCGTCCTTCAGGTACAGCTCCTGCTTGCCCTGCTTGATCTTGTACAGCGGCGGCAGGCCGATGTAGACGTGGCCACGCTCGATCAGCTCCGGCATCTGCCGGTAGAAGAAGGTGAGCAGCAGGGTGCGGATGTGCGCGCCGTCGACGTCGGCGTCGGTCATGATGATGATGCGGTGGTAGCGCAGCTTGTCCGGGTTGTACTCGTCGCGGCCGATGCCGGTGCCCAGCGCGGTGATCAGCGTACCGACCTGGTCGGAGGCCAGCATGCGGTCGAAACGGGCACGTTCCACGTTGAGGATCTTGCCGCGCAACGGCAGCACGGCCTGGTTCTTGCGATTGCGGCCCTGCTTGGCCGAACCACCTGCGGAGTCACCCTCGACGATGAACAGTTCGGACAGCGCCGGGTCTTTCTCCTGACAGTCGGCCAGCTTCCCGGGCAGGCCGGCGATGTCCAACGCGCCCTTGCGGCGGGTCAGGTCACGCGCCTTGCGCGCGGCTTCGCGGGCGCGGGCGGCATCGACGATCTTGCCGGCGATGGCCTTGGCTTCGTTCGGGTTTTCCTGCAGGAACTCTTCCAGGCGCTGGCCGAACGCGCTTTCCACGGCCGGGCGCACGTCCGAGCTGACCAGCTTTTCCTTGGTCTGGCTGGAGAAGCTGGGGTCGGGCACCTTCACCGAGAGCACGGCGATCATGCCTTCGCGCATGTCGTCGCCGGTCAGGTTGATCTTGGCCTGCTTGGCAATGCCGTTCTGCTCGATGTAGTTGTTGAGCACACGGGTCAGCGCGCCGCGGAAGCCGGCAAGGTGGGTACCGCCGTCCTTCTGCGGGATGTTGTTGGTGAAGCAGTACATCGTTTCCTGGTAGGAATCGGTCCACTGCAGCGCCACGTCGACGGTGATGCCGTTGGATTCGCCGGTGACCGAGATCACGTTCGGGTGCAGCGGGGTCTTCAACTGCGCCAGATGCTCCACGAAGCTGCGGATGCCGCCTTCGTAGTGGAAGTCGTCACGGCGGCCATCGCCACGCTCATCGACCAGGACGATCTTGACCCCGGAGTTCAGGAACGAGAGTTCGCGCAGGCGGCGCGCCAGGATCTCGTAGTGGAACTCGACGTTGTCGTGGAACGCGACCACCGACGGCCAGAAGCGCAGGGTGGTACCGCGCTTGGTGCTGGCTTCGACCTGGTCCAGCGGACTTACCGCCGCGCCATCGGCGTACTCCTGGTGGAAGTGGAAGCCGCTCTGGAAGATATCCAGGGTGAGCTTCTGCGACAGCGCGTTGACCACGCTGACGCCGACGCCGTGCAGGCCGCCGGAAACCTTGTAGCTGTTGTCGTCGAACTTGCCGCCCGCGTGCAGCACGGTCATGACCACTTCGGCAGCGGAGACGTCGCGGCCGAGCTTCTGGCTCATCTGTCCGTGCTTGCCGGTGGGAATGCCACGGCCGTTGTCGGACACGGAGACCGAGCCGTCGGCGTGGATCGTCACCGCCACGTGGTCGGCGTGGCCTGCCAGCGCTTCGTCGATGGAGTTGTCGACGACTTCGAACACCATGTGGTGCAGACCGGTGCCGTCATGGACGTCGCCGATGTACATGCCGGGCCGCTTGCGGACCGCCTCCAGGCCTTCCAGGGCGGTAATGCTGTTGGCGTCGTAATTGCCGGTAGGTGCCGGAGTGTTCTGTTCTTCAGTCATTGCGCTTGCCATAGGCTCCGCAGTTCGGGCCGCCGCGGGAAGCGGGGCGCCGATGGATAAGGGGTTGCAACAGCAATTATACCAGCCGGGCGCTTCGGCCCCTGCCGGCACTATGGCACAAGCTGGACGTGGCCATGTTCCACGTGGAACCGGGTGATATCGGTGTGGTCCTGCAGCGCGGCGGGCGTCTCGGTGGCGGTGATGAATATCTGCGCCGGGCCTGCGCGCAGACGATCCAGTACCCGGGCTTGATGGGTCCGATCCAGCTCGGACGCGAGGTCATCCAGCGCGATTACCGGCCATTCGCCGCGCTGTTCGGCGTAATCCTCCGCCTGGGCCAACAGGCAAGTGAGGGCGGTGAGCTTGGCTTGGCCACGCGAGAGCGCGTCGCGGCCGGGAATGCTGGCAAACCCCACGCTCCAGTCGGCCCGGTGCGGGCCCACGGAGGTGTAGCCCGCCAACCGGTCACGTTCCCGGGCCAACAGGAGGGCGTCGGACAGGGAAAGCTCGTGTTTGCGCCAGCCAGGGCTCAGGGAGAGTGACTGGATGCCCAAGTTCGGGGCCAGATCCTGCGCCAGGCCAATGGTTCGGTACTGCAGGCGGTCCAGGTAGTGCTGGCGCCGGGTGGTGAGCGGTTCGCCGGCTTCCGCCAACTCGCGGTCCCATGCATCCAGTGCATTCGGGTGCCCGCCTTGCTTGAGAAGGGCATTGCGCTGCTTCAGTGCCCGCGAGTACCGCCTCCAGAGGGCGAGGAAGTCTGGTTCCACGTGGAACAAACCCCAATCCAGGAACCGGCGACGCGGCTCGCCGCCACCGCTGACCAGCGCGTGACTGCCCGGCTCAAACGTGACCACGGCCAAGGCCGCGCAAAGGTTTCCCAGCTGCGCAACGTCTTCGCCATCCAGCCGGCCCTTCCATTCCTGCCCGCTGTGGCGCAGCCCGGCCTTGCGGCGCGTTGCCGATTCCGCCCCGGAACGCTGTTCGTCCCATTCAACGAAGACATCCAGCGCGTCCTGGCCCTGGCGCACCAGCCCATCCCGCACCCGACCGCGGAAACTGCGCCCGTAGGCCATCACGTGCAGCGCTTCCAGCACGCTGGTCTTGCCTGCGCCATTGTCGCCAGTGATCAGGTTGATGCCCGGTTGCGGGGCCAGTTCCACGCTGTCGAAGCGGCGGATCTGGTGCAGGGACAGACGACGGATGTGCATGCGATCGGATCTGCGCCGCAGATGCGGCAAGAGAGGCTGGGGGAATCGATCAGCTTACTGCATCGGGGTGGATTCGCCGCACGTTCGAGACGCCGTGAATTCTTTGAAATCTGAGAGAGCGTCAAGGGTGAAGCCGTGCAGATTTCAAGAAATTGGCGCGCTGTCGGGATGGGGCGCCCGAGGGCCCAATGCGATTACCCGCTCGATTCTTTGAAATCTGAAACGCGGGGCAGGGTAGGCGTTCTCAGATCTCGCGAGATTGATGTCTTCCATTTCTGGCTATCCACAGGGGGTCTGTATGACTTATGCACAATCTCTGCGCAATCTGTGGATAAAAAAGGCACCTTGGGTACCTCTGAAAGATATCCACAGGTTGAACCCCAGGCTCAGACCCTCTTTTACCGGGGGTTTCAGTACCGCATTTCCCTTTAAATTCAAGCAGATAAGGTACTTTTCAACCAAATCTGGCTCTACCACCACCACCTAGCTTTAGATTTATATACAGTTTTTAAAAGCTTAGAGCTGGGAATCAGGGGGCAAACCCACACGTTGTGGGAATCTGTTGAACCATGACCTGCTTGGCCGATCTTGTCGTGAGATTCGAGCGTCCCCTGCCGCGAGAAGGCTCGGTTGTACAAGCACAGCGGCAAGAAGCAAGAGCACAAGCAGCAACGCGCGGCGTGGCTCTTCTCATGCTGCTTGCCTGATGATCCACGTGGAACGTCTGGGAAAAAAGAAACCCGGCGCTTGGCCGGGCTTCCTGGTTACCGCGGTTCCACGTGGAACCAAGCATCCGGTCAGAGACGCAGCGGCATCACCACGTGGCGCGACTTCTCGCTGCTGGCTTCGCGAACCAAGGCCGAGGAGTTGGAGTCGCGCAGCTGGATGACCACGTGCTCGTCGCGCAGTGCGGACAGGGCATCCAGCAGGTAGTTCACGTTGAAGCCAATGGCCAGATCGCTCACGGTGGTATCCGCTTCGATCTCTTCCTGGGCTTCTTCCTGCTCCGGGTTGTGCGCGCTGATCTTCAGGTTGCCCGGCGAGACTTCCACGCGGATGCCGCGGTACTTCTCGTTGGACAGAATCGCGGCACGCTGCAAGGAGGCACGCAGGGCTTCGCGATCCACCTTCACTTCACGGTCGGCGCCGATCGGAATCACGGCCTCGTAATCCGGGAAGCGGCCATCGATCAACTTGGAGGTGAAGGTCACATCGTCGCGCTTGACGCGCACGTGGCTGCGGCCGACTTCCAGCTCGATCTCACGATCCCCGCTTTCCAGCAGGCGCTGCAGTTCGGTCACGCCCTTGCGCGGCACGATGATCTGACGCTTGGCGCCACTGGCCTTTTCCAGGTCGGTTTCGCACAGCGCCAGGCGGTGGCCGTCGGTGGCAACGGTGCGCAGCGCATCGCCGCGCAGGTCAAACAGGAGGCCGTTGAGGTAGTAGCGCACGTCCTGCTGGGCCATCGCGAACGCGGTGCGTTCGATCAGCTCCTTCAGGGTGGCTTCGCCGATCGCCACGCGCTCGGTGGCTTCCACTTCGTCCACCGACGGGAAGTCGTTGGCCGGCAGCGTTGCCAGGGTGAAGCGGCTGCGGCCGGCCTGCACGGTGATCTTGTCACCGGTCTGCGAGACGGTGATCCGGCTGCCGTCGGGCAGGGCGCGGATGATCTCGAACAGTTTGCGTGCCGGGATGGTGGTCTCGCCGTCCTGGGCATCATCCACCGCGATCCGCGACACCATCTCCACTTCCAGGTCGGTACCGGTCAGCGACAGCTGCCCGTTCTGGACCTGGACCAGGAAATTAGCCAGAACCGGCAAGGTCTGGCGGCGTTCGACCACGTTGACGACTTGTGCCAACGGCTTGAGAAAGGCTTCGCGCTGCAGTGTGAAACGCATGTGGTTCCGTGCCCCTATGCTTTAAAAAGATGTGGAATAAATCAAAAGCTTGGTGGTGATGGTAGAGCCAGAATTGCGGGAAAACACATCTAAGTATTTGTAAATAAAGGCTTTTATGGCCTCGAAACCCTCTGCACTACTACCCCCCAAGGGGTGGGGAAGCCTGTGGATAAAAATCCCGCCAACTCAAACCGGTTTTTTATCCACAGCCTGTCCCTCGCTTACACCCGGATTTTGCACCGTTTTATGCGATGACGCCTATGCGGCGTACATGCATCATTCGCTCAACTTCCGGATCAGCTTGTCCCAGTCTTCCCGCAACTTGCCGTCGGTCTCCATCAACGTCCGGATCTGCCGGCACGCATGCAGCACCGTGGTGTGGTCGCGACCGGCAAAGGCATCGCCGATTTCCGGCAGGCTGTGCTCGGTCAGCTCCTTGGTCAGGGCCATGGCGACCTGTCGCGGACGGGCCAGTGAGCGGGTCCGGCGCTTGGACAACAGATCCTTGATCTGCAGCCCGTAGTAGTCGGCCACGGTTTTCTGGATGTTGGGAATGCTGATGGCCTGCTGCTGGGCACGCAGCAGGTCGCGCAGGGTTTCCTGGGCGAAGTCGGTGGTGATCGCGCGGCCGGTGAAGTTGGCACGGGCGGTCAGGGTATTGAGCGCACCTTCGAGGTCGCGGACATTGGAGCGCATCTTCTTGGCAATCAGAAACGCCACATCGTCGGGAATCTCAGCACCGCGTTCGCGGGCCTTGGCCAGCACGATCGCGGCGCGCGTTTCGAAGTCCGGCGGCTCGATGGCCACCGACAGGCCCCAGGCAAGTCGCGACTTCAGGCGCGCTTCCAACCCTTCGACTTCGCGCGGGTACCGGTCGCAGGTGAGGATGATCTGCTGCTTGCCGTCGAACAGGGCGTTGAACGTGTGGAAGAACTCTTCCTGGGTTCGGTCCTTGCCGGCGAAGAACTGGATGTCATCGATCAGCAGCGCGTCCACCTGCTGGAACTGGCGCTTGAACTGATCCATGGTTTTTTCCTGCAACGCACGGATCATGGCGCTGAAGAACTGTTCCGAGCGCAGGTACAGCACCTTGGCGGCCGGATTGGCCTGGCGCATGGCGTTGCCGGCGGCGAACATCAGGTGGGTCTTGCCCAGGCCGGTGCCGCCGTACAGCAGCAGCGGGTTGTGCGCCCGGTCGCCCGGTTTCTGGGCGGCCTGGAACGCTGCGGCCAGGCCCAGCTGGTTGCTGCGGCCTTCCACGAAGTTGGTGAAGGTGTAGTGCGAATCCAGGTTGCCGGCGAACGGCACCAGCGGCTCAACCGGCGCAGCGGGCGCGGAATGGCCCGGAATCGGCGCGATCTGCGCCTCCACGGCCCGCGGACGCGAGCCGATTTCAAGAAAAACGTCGCCAAAACCGGCGAAGTGCGCCAGCAGTTCCTTGATCCGCGCCAGGTACAGCTCGCGCACCTGGTCGACGATGAAGGCGTTTGGCGCATAAAGCACCAGGCTGTCCGCGCGCAGATCGGCCTGCAGCGGCTTCAACCAGGTGTGAACATCTTCGGGCGGGAACTCCGCCTCAAGGCGTTCGAGACAACGGGACCAGGCATCCATCGGCAATAATCGTCTGGGGCCGGCGGTTGGGGCGCAGAAAGCCGCCGTGCCGCAGGCCGGAAGGGGAAAGAATGGATGGCGCAGCCTACCACCGACGCGGGGTGCCGGGAATGGTTGTCCCGAAGTTATTCACAAAATGATCCACAGCTATTGCACAGGCCGGTGAAATCCCGTAGTGACATGGGCTTGACGCGCCCCGGGGTAGGTCTATAGAATTTCCGGTTCTTTCCGTCCCCTTCATATAGAGGCCCGCATGGCCACCAAGCGCACTTTCCAACCCAGCAACCTCAAGCGTAAGCGCGACCATGGCTTCCGTGCCCGTATGAAGACCGCTGACGGCCGCAAGATCCTGTCGCGTCGCCGCGCCAAGGGCCGTAAAGTCCTGAGCGCTTGATTGCAATGCCGCTTCCCGCGGCAGACGCAATCCTGACTGTGAGCAGTTCCGACCCGCGCAAGCGATTTCCTCGCTCTGCGCGGGTTCGTACGCGTGCCGAATATACAACGGTCTTCAACGGCGCCCGCCGTGTGTCCGAACCGCTGATGACCCTGCACTGGCTGAAGAGCGACACGCCGGCCAGGCTGGGCCTTGCCGTTTCGCGCAAAGTCGATCCCCGAGCCGTGGGTCGCAACCGTATCAAGCGAGTGCTGCGCGACGCCACCCGCCACCTACGGCCGTGGATGACGTCCGGCGATTACGTCGTGGTTGCCCGCAGTTCCGCCCGTACCGCAAGTAATTCCGAGATCCGCCAGGCCTTCGAGCGCCTGCTGCGCCGGCTGGGCGCATTGCCCATGCCGGGCGCGGACGGCACAATGCCGCCGCCCGGGGTTGCACCCCTTTCCCAGTCCGAGCCGGCACCTGCTGCCGGCCCCGTCGAGCCTGCACGCTGATGAACCAGACCCGCGTTTTCCTGATTGTTGCCTGGCTGATGGTGGCCATCCTGCTGTGGATGCAGTGGGGTAGCGACAAGGCCCAGCCGGCGCCCACCGCGCCGGTGGCCGCCCAGACCCAGGCACCAGTGCCGGGTGCAACGGGCGCCGTGCCCGCGGCCAACGTGCCGCAGGCCCCGGGCAGCGCCCCGGCCACCCAGCCGACCGCGCAGGCCCAGGCCGGCGCGCCGCGCGTGACCGTGACCACCGACGTGCTGCGACTGGTGCTCGACGGCGGCTCCGTGCTGGATGCGGAGCTGCTGCAGTTCCCGCAGACCAAGGACGACGGCAGCCCGCCGGTGCGCCTGCTGACCGAAGACCCGGCCCATCCGTACCGCGCGGTGACCGGCTGGACCAGCCAGGACAAGAGCATGCCGGTGCCGGAAGCCAACGGCTTCAAGCTGGTGGGCGATGCCAAGGACTTCGTGCTGGCCAAGGGGCAGAACGAACTGCAGATCCCGTTCGTGTGGAATGGTCCGAATGGCGTGAGCATCCGCCGCACCTTCACCGTCAACCGCAATGAATACGCGGTCAAGGTCAAGGACGAAGTGATCAACGCCGGCACCGCCCCGTGGAGCGGCTACGTGTACCGCACCCTGGACCGCACGCCGACGATCCTGTCGCGCAGCATGACCAACCCGGACTCGTTCAGCTTCAACGGTGCCACTTGGTTCGACAAGGACGGAAAGTACCAGCGCCGGGCTTTCAAGGATTACCTGGACGATGGCCCGCTGAACCAGCAGGTCACCGGTGGCTGGGTGGCGATGCTGCAGCACCACTTCTTCACCGCGTGGGTGCCGCAGAAGGACCAGGCCGCGAACTACTCGCTGTCCCAGCATGATGGCCGCGACCAGATCCAGGCCACCGGCCCGGCGTTCACCGTGGCCCCGGGCCAGCAGGTGAGCAGCGAGGCACGCCTGTGGGTGGGCCCGAAGCTGGTCAACCAGATCGCCAAGGAAGATGTGCCGGGCCTGGATCGCGTTGTCGATTACAGCCGCTTCTCGATCATGGCCGTGATCGGCCAGGGCCTGTTCTGGGTGTTGAACCAGGTCCACAAGGTCGTCAACAACTGGGGCTGGGCCATCGTGGGCCTGGTGGTGCTGCTGAAGCTGGTGCTGTACCCGCTGTCGGCGGTGCAGTACAAGAGCGGCGCCAAGATGCGTCGCTTCCAGCCGCGCATCGCGCAGCTCAAGGAACGCTATGGCGATGACCGCCAGAAGTTCCAGACCGCGATGATGGAGCTGTACAAGAAAGAGAAGATCAATCCGATGGGCGGCTGCCTGCCGATCCTCATCCAGATGCCGATCTTCTTCGCCCTGTACTGGGTGCTGGTGGAATCGGTGGAACTGCGCCAGGCGCCGTGGCTGGGCTGGATCCAGGACCTGACCGCACGCGACCCGTACTTCATCCTGCCGGTGATCAACGTGGCGGTGATGTGGGCCACCCAGAAGCTGACCCCGGCACCGGGCATGGACCCGATGCAGGCCAAGATGATGCAGATGATGCCGCTGATCTTCGGCGTCATGATGGCCTTCATGCCGTCCGGCCTGGTCCTGTACTGGGTGGTCAACGGCGGCCTGGGCCTGCTGCAGCAGTGGTGGATGACCAAGCGCCACGGCGGCGACCCGGTCCCGGCCACCGCCAAAAAATAATCGGTAGCAGACGACCGTTGGTCGTCTGGCTTTCAAAAGAGAAAACCCGCCCTCCGGCGGGTTTTTCTTTGCCGGCGATACAATCGCCTGCATTCACCCACCCGCAGCACCTCACCGAGCCCCCCATGCCCCGTGCGTCGTCGTTGTTCCGCCTGCCGTCCCTGCTGCTGCTGACCCTGGCCGTTGCCAGCTGCGGAAACAACGATCCCGCCGCCCCGGCAACGCCGACCCCGACACAGCCCAGCGCGCAGGCTGCGGCCTCCGCCGACCCCGCGGCCGCGCCGCTGCTCACCGCCCTGCAGAAGCAGCTCGACGGCCACCGCCGCATCATCGTGCTGCTGGCCGACGAAGCGCAGCAGTCCGCGCGTGACCGTGACACCTCCAGCCGCATCGGCCAGCAGTTGTTCCACGACGGGCTGGACCAGCGCCAGGCCATCGCCACCCAGTTCGATGCGTTGCTGCGCGACGGCAGCCCGCAGCGCTTTGCCACCCTGGGCACGGTGCTGGACTACATCGAATCGGCGCCGGAGCTGTACGACGCCGACCGCCTGGCGTTCCGCGAAGTGCTGCGCGACCTGCACGAGCGCATCGGCACCGATTCCTCGCTGCCGGCGGTGAAGCTGCACCAGCGCGTGGGCGAAGACCTGGACGCGCTCGATGAGATCGAGCGCAACTACAACCAGGAAATCACCAACATCTTCAGCCGCTTCGACCGCACCCGCGCGATCACCCTCAAGCGCGAGAAGTGGGACGACTACCTGGCCCACCTGCACAAGCAATACAGCCGCGAGGCGATCCTGCGCGATTACGGCGTGATCGAGCCTTATCCGATGTCGATGAAGGACAGCGACCGCGAGATCTTCGGCCGCGACCTGCCGCCCAAGACCGTGGTGCTCACCTTCGATGACGGACCGCACAAGGCCTACACCGACGAAGTGGTGGCCATCCTCAAGCGCTACGACGTGCCAGGCGTGTTCTTCGAAGTCGGCCGCAACCTGGGCGAAGTGCATGCCGATGGCAGCGTGAAGCTGGGTCCGATGGCCGGCATCAGCCGCAACCTGATGGAACAGGGCTACGCGGTGGGCAACCACAGCCTGACCCACGCGCAGCTGTCACGCACCACCGGCGAGGCGCTGCGCCAGCAGGTGCTGGTAACCGACACGCTGCTCAAGGACGTGGACAAGCGCCGCGCGCCGCTGTTCCGCTTCCCCTATGGCGCGCGCAACGCCGAAGGCCTGCAGCTGCTCAACGAGGCCGGCCTGAAGTCGATCATGTGGAATATCGATTCGATGGACTGGGCCGACCCGGTGCCCGAATCGATCGTGCAGCGCGTGCTGGGCCAGGTGCAGAAGGAACAGCGCGGGATCATCCTGTTCCACGACATCCACGACCGCGCGGTGAAGGCACTGCCGCAGATCCTGGACCGGCTGATTGCCGAGGGTTACCAGTTCGCCGGCTGGAATGGCCGCGAGTTCACCGTCAGCCGCCCGCGCAGCGCGGCTGCCAGCGAAGCCACCGTGACCACCGGCTACGAGAAGTCGTGGGCGATCGTGATCGGCATCGACGAGTACGCCAAGTGGCCGCGTCTGGAATACGCCAGCCACGATGCGCAGGCCATCGCCGATACGTTGACCGGGCAGTTCAGGTTCCCGTCCTCGCAGGTGATCGTGCTGAAGGACAAACAGGCCACCCGCAACAATATCCTGGCCGCCTTCCACGACCGCCTGGCCGATGACCGCACCGGGCGCAACGACCGCGTGTTCGTGTTCTTCGCCGGCCATGGCGCCACGCGGCGGTTGGCCTCGGGCCGCGACCTGGGCTACATCATCCCGGTGGATTCGGACCCCAACGAATTCGCCACCGATGCCATCGCGATGACCGACATCCAGAACATCGCCGAAAGCATGCAGGCCAAGCACGTGATGTTCGTGATGGATGCCTGCTACAGCGGCCTGGGCCTGACCCGTGGCGGCCCCTCGTCGTCGGCCTTCCTGCGCGAGAACGCCAAGCGCAGCGCGCGGCAGATGCTCACCGCCGGTGGCAGCGACCAGCAGGTGGCCGACAGCGGCCCGAACGGCCATTCGGTGTTCACCTGGGTGCTGCTGCAGGCGCTGGCAGGCAAGGGCGACCTCAATGGTGATGGCCTGATCACCGGCACCGAGCTGGCGGCCTACGTGGCGCCGGCGGTATCGGCGGTGTCGCGGCAGACCCCGGCGTTCGGCAGCCTGCCCGGTTCGCAGGGCGGTGAGTTCGTGTTCCAGGTGCCCGACAGCCAGGAATACCTCACTGCCGATACCCGCCAGCTCTCGGCGGACGCGATCGCGCTCAACAACCGGGTGGATGCCGCGCAGGACGCCAAGCCCGCTGGCGAGGCGCCGGTGACCGTGGCCGACCTGCAGGGCGGCAAGAGCACGCTGGTGGTGCCGGCCGCCGTGCCGACCTCCGACCGCCAGCGCGCGCAGCAGGCCAATGACCGTGGCCTGCAGCTGTACCGCGAGAAGCGCTATGACGAGGCCGTTGCCCAGTTCACCGAAGCGTTGAAGCTGCGCCCGGACTTCGCCCAGGCGGCCAACAACCTCGGCTTCGTCTACTACCGCCAGCAGCGTTACGCTGAAGCGGCACGCTGGCTGGAAAACACGCTGAAGATCGACCCGTCACGCGCGGTAGCCCACCTCAACCTGGGCGATGCCTACTTCCACGTCGGCGACAAGGCCAAGGCCAGGCAGGCCTACACCACCTACCTGGCGCTGCAGCCGCAGGGCAGCGGCGCTGCCCAGGCCCGCGCACAGCTGGAGAAGCTCTGAGCCATGAACGCCGCCACCGACACCATCGTTGCCATCGCCACCGCGCCCGGTGCCGGGGGCGTGGGCATGCTGCGCGTGTCCGGCCCGCAGGCGCTGCGCATCGCCGTGGATCTGGGCTGCCCGCAACTGCAGCCGCGGCACGCGCACTACGCGCGCTTCCGCGATGCCGCCGGCGAAGTGCTGGATGACGGCATCGCCCTGTACTTCCCGAATCCGCGCAGCTTCACCGGCGAAGACGTGGTGGAGCTGCAGGGCCACGGCAGCCCGGTGGTGCTGCAGCAGCTGGTGGGTCGCTGCATCGCGCTCGGCGCGCGACAGGCACGGCCAGGGGAATTCAGCGAGCGCGCCTTCCTTAACGGCAAGCTCGACCTGGCCCAGGCTGAGGCCATCGCCGACCTGATCGCAGCCAGCGATACCCGTGCCGCGCGCGCGGCGCGGCGCTCGCTGGACGGCGTGTTCTCGCGCCGCGTGGAAGATGCCGGCGAGCAGCTGGTGCGCCTGCGCATCCATGTGGAAGCCGCGATCGACTTCGCCGACGAACCGCTGGATACGCTGGGAGGCGATCAGGTTCGGCAGGGCCTGGGCGAAGTGCAGTTGGCGCTGGCGACGCTGCGCGACGACGCCGAACGCGGCCGCCGCCTGCGCGATGGCCTGCACGCCGTGCTGGTCGGCCCGCCCAACGCAGGCAAGAGCTCGCTGCTCAATGCACTGGCTGGCAGCGAACGCGCGATCGTCACCGACATCGCCGGCACCACCCGCGACACCCTGCGCGAGACCATCCGCATTGATGGGTTGGAGCTGACCCTGGTCGACACCGCGGGCCTGCGCGATGGCGGCGATGCCATTGAACGCGAAGGCATGCGGCGTGCGCGCGCGGAGATGCAGCGCACCGACCTGGCCATCATCGTGCTCGACGCGCGCGACCCGCAGGCCGGCCATGCCGCCGTGGCCGATGCCATCGCCGGGGTGCCGCTGCAGTTGTGGATCCACAACAAGAGCGACCTGCTGGAGGCACTGCCGGCCGACATCGATGCCAACGTCGTGCACGTCTCGGCCGCCACCGGCCAGGGCCTCGACCGCCTGCACACACGCCTGCGCGAGCTGGCCAGCGGCAGCGCCGGCGACAGCGTGGAGGGCGAGTTTTCCGCCCGCGCCCGCCACGTGGAAGCGATCGCCCTGGCGATCGGCCGCGCCGAGCGCGCCGAAGCAGAGCTGGTGCATGAACATCTGGAGCTGGCCGCCGAGGAACTGCGGCTGGCGCATGAGGCGCTGGGCGAGATCACCGGCCGGATGAGCGCCGATGACCTGCTGGGGCGGATTTTCTCGAGCTTCTGTATCGGGAAATGACGCGTGGGCGGCGTTTACAAGCATTCGAACGCAGGACGATGGCGTTGACACGCATGGCGTGTCACTACGATGTTTGGTCGCGCGAGCCGGCTGGTCGCCCGATCGCGTAGGGACACGCCATGCGTGTCCGGCAGCGGGACACGCATTCTTTCCGCTGTAACACCGCGCTGGCAGAATGCGCCACGTCTCATCCGGCCCCGCCGCGTCGGCGGGGCGGTACCAACAGGGGTTTGCAGTGTCGAAGTCGTTGTGGGGTTGTGCGTTGCTGTTCTCGCTGGCCGTGGCACCATCGGTGGCCATGAGCGCTGAATCTTCCCCACCCGCGCCGCGCAAGGCGGCGGTGTACGGCCATCGCGGCGCCAGCGCGCTGCTGCCCGAACACACCCTGGCCGCGTACGCGCAGGCCATTGCCGATGGCGCCGACTACATCGAGCCGGACCTGGTGATGACCAAGGACGGCGTGCTGGTCTCGCGGCACGAGAACGAGATCAGTGGCACCACCGATGTGGCCACCCATCCCGAGTTCGCCAGCCGCAGAACGACCAAGACCATCGATGGCGAACGCATCGAAGGCTGGTTCACCGAAGACTTCACCCTGGCCGAGCTGAAGACCCTTTACGCCCGCGAGCGCCTGCCGCAGCTGCGCAGCACTGCCTTCGACGGCCAGTTCCGCATTGCCACGCTGGACGAGATCGTCACCTTCCTGGTCCAGCAGGCCGGTCGCGCCGGGCGCGGGATCGGGCTGGTGCCGGAGATCAAGCACGGCACCTACTTCAAGGGCATCGGCCTGCCGATGGAAGACCTGCTGGTGAAAACCCTCCAGGCCAACCCATATACCCGCGTGGCCCCGGTGACGATCCAGTCGTTCGAGGTGGGCAACCTGCGCTATCTGCGCGCCAAGCTCGGCCGCGACAGCAACATCCGCCTGCTGCAACTGCTGGGCGACCCGAAGCAGCAGCCGGGCGACGTGCTCGCCGCCAAGGGCAGCCAGCGCTATGTCGACATGATCACGCCCGCCGGGCTGGACCAGATCGCCGGCTATGCCGATGGCATTGGACCCAGCCTGCGCATGGTGATTCCGCTGGATGCCGCCGGCCGTCTGGGCACGCCGACCACGCTGGTGCGTGATGCGCATGCCGCCGGCTTGCTGGTGGTGCCGTACACCTTCCGCCCGGAAAACCCGTTCCTGTCCGCCGAGTTCCGCAAGGGCGAGGCCACTGCGCGCAATCCGGAGGGTTCGGTGGCCGAGATGCGGGCCTATCTGGCGACCGGGATCGATGCGTTTTTCACCGATGATCCGGCATTGGGGCGCAAAGCGGTGGATGGCACCCCGTAAAAACGACGCCGCGCAGGTAGGTACCGACCGTTGGTCGGTACGGAGAATGATCGGCACGCAGCGCATCGACCAACGGTATGCCCGCCGTTGGCGGGCACCCTTCGGGCCGTCGCAAGCGACGTTAGGAACGGCATTAAGGTTTCTTGCGACGCCTACCGGGAGGAATCCGAATCCCGCGGGCGGAACGGCAACACGACGAAATCCTGCCCTTCGCGCGGCTGCCACAGCACCGGCACGCGGTGCGGGGAGGGCGGCTCGAGGTCGCTGTCGCGCTGTGCCTCCAGCGCGTCCTCGTCTTCCTCTTCCCAGCTGTAACGCTTGCGCGGGGCCATCGGGTCGGACAGGCGGAACAGCAGCGCGCTGATGATGCCGGCGAAGGCGCCACCCATGTGCGACTGCCAGGACACCCCCGGCTCATGCGGGAGGATGGTGATGAGCATGCTGCCGTAGAACAGGAAGGCGATCAGGCCGGCGGCAATGGCGGGGCGGTCCCGACGCAGCAGGCCCAGCACGAACACCAGGAACATCAGGCCGTGGGTGATGCCGCTGGCGCCCAGGTGGCGGCTGCCGATATCGCCGAGGAGCCAGGCGCCCAGCCCGGAGCCGATCCACAGCAGCGGGAAGGCCCGCAGGGTCGCCTTTGGATAGACGCTGCCTGCCAAAGTGCCAAGAATTAATAGAGCAAAGCTATTGGCGGCCAAGTGCTGGACCGAACCATGCAGCAGCGGCGCACCGAGGATGCCCAGCAGGCCGTCGCTTTCCAGCGGGGCCACAGCCCAGGGGCGCCAATCGAAGTGGCCCTGCGCGGTGAATACCGCCACCAGCACCAGCACGAAGGCCAGGCTCAGGTTGAACGCCCGCACCACGCGGCCGCGGTCGTTGCGGGGAGAGACCGGCGGCTCGCCGGCAGGCAGGGGCAGGTTGGCGTTCATACCCAAAGGGATTGCGTCGCGCCAGCCTGAACACAAGGGCAACGCGACGGGAGACAGAGGTGCCGCCGACGGGACAATCCCGCCGGCGGCAATCAGGGGTTACGCGTCGCCGGTCTTCGGCGGGTTCTTCAGGCTCAGCACCACGGTGGCGGCAATGATCACCGCTACCACGCCCAGCGAGATCGGGGTGGGGATCTTGAAGATGTCGATCAGCATCATCTTGGCGCCGATGAAGGCCAGCACCAGGGCCAGGCCGTACGGCAGCAGGTGGAAGCGATCGGCCATGCCGGCCAGCAGGAAGAACATGGCGCGCAGGCCCAGCACCGCGAACACGTTGGAGGTGAGCACGATGAACGGGTCGGTGGTGATGGCGAAGATCGCCGGGATGCTGTCCACCGCGAAGATCACGTCGGTGACGGCAATCAGGATCAGCACCACGAACAGCGGGGTGTACCAGCGCTTGCCGTCGCGCATGACGCTCATGGCATTGCCGGCGTAATCGGGCAGCAGGCGCAGGTGCTTGCGCATCCAGCGCAGGGCCGGGTTGGTCTCCAGGTCAGGCTCCTGCCCGGCCGAGAACCACATCTTCCAGCCGGTGAAGAGCAGGAACGCACCGAACACGTAGAGCAGCCAATGGAACTTGGTGAGCAGCACGCTGCCGGCGAAGATCATGATCGTACGCAGCACGATCGCACCCAGGATGCCGATGATCAGCACCTTCTGCCGCTGTTCCTCGGGTACCGCGAAGTAACCCATGATCATGAGGAACACGAAGATGTTGTCCACCGCCAGGGCCTTCTCGACCAGGTAACCGGTCAGGAACTCCAGGCCGACCTTGTTTGCCACTACCTGGCCGGCGGTCTCGTTCAGGTAGTACCAGAGGCCACCGTTGAAGGCCAGGGCCAGCACCACCCAGCCGATTGACCACCACAGGGCCTCCTTGAAGGTCACCTTGTGCGGGCCGCCGTGTCGCATCAGTACCAGATCGACCAGCAGCGCGATGATCACCACCGCGCCGAAGCCGCCCCATAACCACAAATTACCGATCGTCTGCATGAGTTTGTCCGTTGAATGAATGAAATGCCTCAAGCCGGACGGCGAGGATCTGCAACGGAGGATCGGAGGGGATCCGGGGACAGAGCTTCGCCATACGGCGAAGGTCTCGCTCGCAGTCCCACCGGGTGGGACTGCCGTTGCACCGGAGCCTGCGGGCTCGAATTGACGGCGACAACGTCTGGGAGCTACTCCCCTTCTGGGGCCGATTCTGCGGGCTGAATGGGTTGGCGTCAAATCGGCGGCCTGCCGGGCCATAGGGCCCGTCTACAATAGGCAGATGAATACCGTCCCCAATCCCGTTGTCCGCCTTAAAAACGCCTGGCGCTCCAGCCACCCGTGGATCTTCCAGAAACTGGTCGAAAAGCCCGCCGTCCGCCCGAAACCCGGCGCCATCGTCGACGTGGTCGGCGTGGATGGGGAGTGGATCGGGCGTGGCTTCTACAACGGTCATTCGCGCATCGCCGTGCGTATCCTCGAGACCGACCAGCGCGTCCCCGTCGATGCCGGCTGGTTCTCGCGGAAGATCGCCCAGGCGGTGTCGCTGCGCCGTGATGTCCTGAAGCTGGACACGATTTCCGATGCCTGGCGCGTGGTGCACAGCGAGGGCGACGGCCTGTCCGGCCTGGTGGTGGACCGCTACGGCGACCTGGTGGTGGTGGAGTTCTTCGCCGCCGGCATGTTCCGCCACCGCGAATGGGTCTACGAGGCGCTGCGCGAGCAGTTCCCAGGCTGCCGCTTCCACAGCTTCGCCGACGAACACGTGCAGAAGCAGGAAAGCTTCGACTTCCACGGCAACACCACCACCGAAGCAGCGGTGATCACCGAGTACGGCGTGAAGTTCCGCGCCGACCCGGCCGGTGCGCACAAGACCGGCTTCTTCGCCGACCAGCGCGAAAACCGCCAGTGGCTGAGCCAGGAAGTGGAAGGCAAGTCGGTGCTGGACCTGTGCTGCAACACCGGTGGCTTTGCGGTGTACGCGGCCGCGCGCGGTGCCTCTGATGTGCTGGGCATCGACATCGACGAAGACGTGATCGCCATCGCCAAGGGCAATGCGCGCCTGAACAACGTGCGCCCACGCTTCGTGCAGTCCGACATCTTCCCGTGGCTGCGCGACGCGGCCAACCGCGGCGAGCAGTTCGACGTGGTGATCCTGGATCCGGCGAAGATGACCCGCGACCGCGACCAGGTGATCACTGCGCTGAAGAAGTACCTGGACATGAACAAGCTGGCGCTGGGCGTGGTCAAGCCGGGTGGCCTGTTCGCCACGTTCTCGTGCACCGGCCTGGTGGCCGAGGACCAGTTCCTGGACATGCTGCGTCGCGCGGCGTTCTACTCCGGGCGCACCATCCAGATCCTGAAGGTCGCCGGCGCCGGCCCGGATCATCCGTTCATGGCCCACGTGCAGGAATCGCGTTACCTCAAGGCCGTGTTCTGCCGCGTCCTCGATTGACCTTCGCGTGCCGACCAACGGTCGGCACCTACCGCGAAGTGGCATGGTAGGTACCGACCGTTGGTCGGTACGCTTTGCTATGGTCTGACGCATTCCCATCCGAAGAGAGGCGTCATGACGTTGCGCAGCCTGTCCCTGCTGGTGTCACTGGCGCTGTGTGCGCCGCTGTCGGCCCACGCCATCGAGTTCAGCGCGCAGGAGCTTGCGCGCGCTGCCACCCTGCAGAAGAAACTGCTTACCCTCGACAGCCATCTGGACACGCCGGCGAACTTCCACCGGGAAGGCTTCGACATCCAGCAGCGACACGACCACAACGCGCTGTCGCAGGTGGATCTACCGCGTATGGTGGACGGCGCGCTGGATGGCGGGTTCTGGGCCATCTACACCGACCAGGGCGACCGCAGCCCGGCCGCACACCAGCACGACCGCGATGCGGGCCTGCTGCGGTTGATGGAAATCCGCGAGATGCTCGCTGCGCATCCGGAGACCTTCGCGCTGGCACTGACCGCCGCCGACGCCGCCCGGATCAAGGCGGCCGGCAAGCGCGTGGTGTACATCAGCATGGAAAACGCCAGCCCGCTGGTCGACGACCCCACGTTGCTCAGCTTCTACCACCAGGCCGGCCTGCGCCTGCTCAGCACGGTGCACTTCGCCAACAACGAGTTTGCCGATTCGGCCACCGACACCAAAGGCGCCGAATGGAAGGGCCTGAGCCCGGCCGGCAAGGCATTGGTGGACGAAGCGGTACGGCTCGGCATCGTGATCGACCAGTCGCATGCCTCCGATGCGGTGTTCGATGACCTGATCCAGCGCATGCCGGTGCCGTTCGTGCTGTCGCACAGTTCGGCCAAGGCAATCTACAACCACCCGCGCAACCTGGACGACGTGCGCCTGAAGCAGCTGGCCAAGGCCGGCGGGGTGATCCAGGTGAATGCCTATGGCGGCTACCTGATCGACACCGGCAAGAACGCGGCGCGAACGCAGGCCGAAGACGCCCTGATGAAGCAGATCGGCGCCGATTACGACGACCTGAGCATGGCCCAGGGCGTGCAGCTGAAGCAGGGCCTGGCCGAGATCGACCAGCGCCTGCCACTGCGCAAGGCAACCCTGGACGACTTCTTCGCCCACTTCGAACACATCCTGGGCGTGGTCGGCCCCGAGCATGTGGGTATCGGGCTGGACTGGGACGGCGGCGGCGGGCTTACCGACCTGCAGGACGTGAGCGATCTACCGAAGATCACCGCCTGGCTGCTGCGCAAGGGCTACACCGAGAAACAGATCGCGGGGATCTGGGGCGGCAACCTGCTGCGTGTGCTGCAGCAGGCGCAGGATCATGCCAACAAAAAATGACCGTTGGGGTGCCGGGCAACGCCCGGCACCCTTACCGTCAAGGCCTCAACGGCCGATCAGCGCATTGCGGCGGCTGTAGAGGAAATAGACGGCCAGGCCGATCACGTTCCAGATCAGGAAGTACAGCTGGGTGCTGCTCGGCAGGCTGATGAACAGGTAGATGCAGCCCAGCGCGGCGGCCGGGCCGATGAACCAGGCGATCGGCGTGCGGAAGGTGCGCTTGGCATCCGGTGCACGCTTGCGCATCACCACCAGGCAGATACCCACGGCAGTGAAGGCCGCCAGCGTGCCGGCATTGGCCAGCGCGGCAATTTCGTCCAGCCGCGCCACGCCGGCCAGGGCCGAGACCACGGCAGCGCTGAACAACGTGGTGGCCACCGGGGTACCGGTGCGCTTGTTCACTGCCGACAGGCCGCGCGGCAGCAGGCCGTCGCGGCCCATGACGAAGAACACGCGGCTCTGGCCGAACAGGAAGGCCAGCAGCACGGTGGGCAGCGCAACGATGGCCACCACACCGATGACCGCCGCCGCCTTGGGCTGGCCCAGTTCACGCATGATCAGGGCCAGCGGTTCGGCGCTGCTGCCAAACACCGCGTAGCTCATCGCGCCAACGGCGGCCAGCGCCACCAGCATGTAGATGATGGTGCAGCCGACCATCGAGCCGATGATGCCGATCGACAGATCACGGCCCGGGTTCTTGGTTTCTTCAGCGGCGGTGGAGATGGCATCGAAGCCGTAGAAGGCGAAGAAGATGATGGCGGCCGCGGCCATCACCCCACGCTCCACGCCATCCGGGCCCAGCGACTTGGCAAAGCCGTGCGGCATGAACGGGTGCAGGTTGGCTGAATCGAACGCGGGCAGCGCCACGGCGACGAACACGCCCAGCGCGATGATCTTCAGCACCACCAGGATCGCATTGAGCGTGGCGCTTTCCTTGGTGCCCAGCATCAGGCCGCCGGCGACCACCCAGGTGATGAGCACCGCGGGCAGGTTGAACACGCCGCCTTCCACGTGCGGGCCGGCCGAGAGCGCCAACGGCAGCCGAAGGTCGATGCCGGTGTTGCCGTGTATCCATTCCAGGAAGCCGACGAAATACCCCGACCACCCCACCGCCACGGTACTCACCACCAGTGAGTACTCCAGGATCAGGCTCCAGCCGACCACCCAGGCGAAGACTTCGCCCAGCGCGGTGTAGCTGTAGGTGTAAGCGCTGCCGGCGGCCGGCATCATGGTGGACAACTCGGCGTAGGACAGCGCCGCGCAGGCGCAGACCGCACCGGCGATGGCGAAGGAGATCAGTACCGCGGGGCCGGCGAGATTGGCACCCACGCCGATCAGCGTGTAGATGCCGGTACCGACGATGGCACCGATGCCCATGGCGATCAGGTGCGGCCAGCTGAGGGTACGAACCAGGCTCCTGCCGGCTTCATGGACGGTGACGGAATCGAGCGGCTTGCGCCGTAGCAGCGATGACATGGAACCTCACAGAGTGACTGGTATCGACAATTTTCCGAGTGTGACCGAACGCGGCGCACCATTACTACTGCTGGACGTCGTGAATCCCTTGACGATCATTTCAAATAGCCCGCCTTGACGAATCTGGCACAACACGGCTGGCCGC
This sequence comes from Stenotrophomonas sp. GbtcB23, assembly GCF_019091045.1. NCBI lineage: Bacteria > Pseudomonadati > Pseudomonadota > Gammaproteobacteria > Lysobacterales > Lysobacteraceae > Stenotrophomonas > Stenotrophomonas sp. GbtcB23. Next base: position 42,529 of record NZ_JAGXKC010000018.1, read on the forward strand.
GATCAACGGGCCCCAGCGCGCCACATCGTCGGCGCCCTGTGGATAGATCACGCAGGTGTCGTCGGGAAGCTTCTTGCAGCGCAGAACCCCCCGTTCATCGAATACCCGCCAGCCGCAGGCGTCGGCCTCGGCTTCGCAGATGCGCCGGCGCAGCCCCAGCAACAGGCTGGCGGCGCAATCGAAGCGGCAGCCCCGGAGCTCGATGCGATCCAGCGGCTGCAGGTCCGCCACGATCCGCTGGACCGACGGATGGGCCAGGTCGACGCGGTCGGTGCTCAATGCCAGCAGGCGCTCGTCGTGGCCGGCCAGGTGCTGCACGAAGTACATGGGAGTGGTCATCTCGCGGTTGCCTCGCCACGGGTCGGATGCCCGCGATGGCAACGATTTGACACCTGCCGGCGCCTGGGAAGAATTACGCGCTATCGATCGCCGAGGGCAATTTCGATGACGTTGCCTATCGCCGCGCGCCGGCAATGCAGGCGAAACGCCCACCCCGACAAGGGTTCAGCCACTCAGCCCCAGGCGCACGCCAAACCCGATCAGGAAAACCCCCGCGACGCGTTTCAGTACTACCCCCACACGCGGGTGCTGGATGATCCGACGGCGCAACAGGTTGCCCACCCCGATCAGCACCGAGCAGTACGCCAGGCTGAGCACGAAGATCAGCGTGGCCATGGTCGCGAACGTCACCACGCCCTGGTGCCGCGCCGGGTCGATGAACAGCGGCAGGAACGCCATGTAGAAGATGATCGCCTTGGGGTTGAGCAGGCTGATCAGCACCGCCTGGCGGAAGTAGTGCCCCGGCTGCAGCCGGATGCCGCCGGTGTCACCGCTGGCCGGCGCGGGCCGCAGCAGGCCGATGCCCACCCACACCAGATAGGCCGCACCGAGGTACTGCACCGCGTGGAACACCAGCGGGTTGGCCTTGAGCAGGGCCGCCACGCCGGCCACCGCCAGCCACATCAGGATCTGGTCGCCGAGCAGCAGCCCGAACAGCGCGGTATAGCCGCCGCGCACGCCACCGCGCCCGGTGGCGGTGAGCAGGGTGAAGGTGCCCGGCCCGGGCAGCGCCAGGAACACCAGCACGGCGATGACAAAGGTCCACAGGTCCTGGATGCCCATCCACGGCATGGCGGTGACTCGACTTCGGGGGGCCGCCATTGTCGGCTACCCGGCCCGCTGCCGACAGCGCTACGGCGCACGTCCCGGCAGATCGGCCAGCATCTGCTGCAGGCGCTGGGCGCACAACGCATGCAGCTGGCGGATCGCGGGCGAAAACTGTTTGCGGTGCGGGCACACCAGGTTCAACGGCAGGCTGTCGCCTGCGCCCCCCATCAGCACCTGCAGGCGCCCGGCGCGCACATCGTCGGCCACATCCAGCCACGACTTGAACACGATCCCTTCGCCCGCCACCGCCCAGCGCCGCACGACGTCAGCGTCATCGCACACCAGCTGGCCGCGCACCGGTACCACCACGCGCCGCCCGTCCTGTTCGAAACTCCAGCGGTCGTAAGGACGCCCGGCCAGCTGGTAGACCAGGCAGTGGTGGTCCTTGAGTGCGTCCAGCGAGGCCGGCGTACCCTGCCGCTCCAGGTAGGCCGGTGCGGCGCACAGCACGCGCCGGTTGCCCGGCAGCAGCGGCAGCGCCACGTAGCTGGCGGTGTCGAAGCGGCCCAGCCGGAACGCGATATCCACCGGGTCGCGGAACACGTCGGCCACCTGGTCGGACAACAGCAGGCGCAGCTGCAGCTTCGGGTGCGCAGTACGGAACTCGGTCAGCCAGGGCAGCAGCACATTGCGGCCGAGATCAGAGGGCGCGGCCACCTGCAGCACGCCGCGCAGCTCGGCATCTTCGCCGCGCACCCGGGCCTGGCCCTCGTGCAGGGTGTCCAGCAGGTCCTGGGCATACGGTAGATAGAGCACGCCTTCAGCGGTGAGGCGCAGGCTGCGGGTGGAACGCACGAACAGGCGCAGGTCCAGCTCCCGCTCCAGCCGGGCCACGGCGGCGGCTACCTGGCCGGGCAGCAGGTCGGCCTCGCGCGCTGCACTGGAGAAGCTGCCCAGCGCGGCGGTGCGGACGAACAGCTGAAGATCCTCGAAGCGGACCATTTTCATTCCAGGAGTGAAAGTGCTGCTGCATTCTGCGCCTTTCCGGCTGGGGCCGGGCAAGCCAACCTGAGCGCCTCATCCAAGGACCTTCCCATGAAAGCCATCGCCTATACCCAGCACGGCCTGCCCATCACCGACCCGACGGCGCTGGTCGACATCACCCTGCCAGTGCCGACCCCGGGCCCGCGCGACCTGCGCGTGCAGGTGCGCGCGGTGTCGGTGAACCCGGTGGACACCAAGGTCCGCCGTGGCGTGGCCGTCGAGGCCCCGCGCGTGCTGGGCTGGGACGCGGTAGGCATCGTGGACGCGGTGGGCAGCGAGGTGACCCTGTTCCAGCCGGGTGATGCGGTCTTCTACGCCGGCGACATCAACCGGCCGGGCAGCAACGCCGAGTACCAGCTGGTGGACGAGCGCATCGTGGGCCGCAAGCCGACCAGCCTGGACGATGCGGCGGCTGCCGCGCTGCCGCTGACCGCGATCACCGCGTGGGAGCTGTTGTTCGACCGCCTCCGCATCGCCGAAGGTGGTGGCGAAGGCCAAACCCTGCTGGTGATCGGCGCCGCCGGCGGGGTGGGCTCGATCCTGGTCCAGCTGGCGCGCCAGCTGACCCGGCTGACCGTGATCGGCACTGCCTCGCGCCCGGACACCCAGGACTGGGTGTACGCGCTGGGGGCCCACCACGTCATCGACCACAGCCAGCTGCTGACCGAAGGCCTGGTGCGGATCGGGATCGAGAGCGTCACCCACGTGGCCAGCCTCACCCACACCGACCAGCACTACGCGCAGATCGTGGCCGCGCTGGCACCGCAGGGCCAGCTGGCCCTGATCGACGATCCCGGCCAGCTCGATGTGATGGCGCTCAAGCGCAAGAGCCTGTCGCTGCACTGGGAATCGATGTTCACCCGCTCCAGCTTCAGCACGCCCGACCTGCAACAGCAGCACGTGCTGCTCAACCGGGTGGCCGAGCTGGTCGACAGCGGCGTGCTGCGCACCACGCTGGGCGAGAACTACGGCCGCATCGACGCGGCCAACCTGCGCCGCGCGCATGCGCACATCGAAAGCCACCGCGCGGTGGGCAAGGTGGTGCTGGAAGGCTTCTGAGCCTCAGGCCACGCCGTTGTCGCAGTGGCGGGCAAACCCGGGGCGCGGGCCGAGGCGGTGGAACCACGCCGCCACGGCCGGCAGTTCGGGTTTGTCGCCCGGGGTCAGCCGCCAGCGCTGGGTGGAAAGCCCCAGCACGATGTCGGCGAGGGTGAAGTCCTCGCCGGCCACGTAGGCGCCGGTCCCGGCCAGCTGCTGATCCAGGTGCTGCATGAGCCGGTTCCACTGCACCAGGCTGGCCTGCGCGGCGCCATCGTCAGGGTAGGCCGGGTGCTGGCGCACGCGGGCCATGAACACGTGCCGCCAGGCGGTGTTGAGGTCGGTGGCCTGCCAGTCCATCCATTGCTCCACCCGGGCCCGGGACCGCGGGTCGCGCGGCAGCAGGTCGTGGCGGCCGGCTGCCGCGGCCAGGTAGCGGCAGATGCTGTTGGATTCCCACAGCACGAAGTCGCCATCGCGGATCACCGGCACCTGGCCGTTCGGGTTGAGCGGGTGCAGGGCCGCGAGGAAATCCGCATCGTGGCCGTCGGCCCCGAGCTGCCGGTACTGCAGGCCCAGCTCGGCGCACAGCCACTGCACCTTGCGCACGTTGATCGACGTCGACTTTCCCAGAAGATCCAGCATGGAGCGATCCGGCGCAGCGAATGAGACCGGCTCAGCCTACACTTCTTCCATGCAACCTGAATTCCTCATCCTTGGCGGCCTGCTGTGTGCCGTCCTCATCCTGCAGCTGGTGGCCCTGCTGCGGCGTTCCGGCCATGGCGACCTTGAGCAGAGCCTGCGCGAAGAAGCGCGGACCGGCCGCAGTGAACTGCGCGAGCAGCTCGAAGGGCTGGGCCGGCAGCAGGACGCGCGGCTGGAAACCTTCGCGCGCGCGCTGACCGACCTGTCCACCCGCACCGACCAGCGCCTGGACCAGCTGCGCGATGCGCTGGGCGAAGACGCGCGCAAGGCCCGCGAGGACGCCGGCCAGGCCCAGCAGCGCAGCGACGCCCACATGGCCGCGCTGCGCCAGGCCGTGGCCGACGATGCCCGGCTGGGCCGCGAGGAAGCCACGCAGTCGCAGCACCGGTTCGGCGAATCCCTGGGCCTGCGCCTGCAGGAGATGACCCAGCGCAACGAACAGCGCATGGGCGAAATGCGCGCCACGCTGGAGCAGCAGCTGCGGAGCCTGCAGGCCGACAACGCGCAGAAGCTGGACCAGATGCGGGTCACCGTCGACGAAAAACTGCAGACCACGCTGGAAGCGCGGCTGGGTGCGTCATTCCAGCTGGTGTCCGACCGCCTGGAACAGGTGCAGCGTGGGCTGGGCGAAATGCAGCAGCTGGCCACCGGCGTCGGCGACCTCAAGCGCGTGCTGACCAACGTCAAGAACCGCGGCAGCTGGGGCGAAGTGCAGCTGGACAACATCCTCGAGCAGACCCTCACCCAGGAGCAGTACGCACGCGGCGTCAAAGTGCGCCCGGACAGCGGCGAAATGGTGGACATCGCGGTGCGCCTGCCCGGGCGCGGCCACGAGGACACCCCGGTGTGGCTGCCGATCGATTCCAAGTTCCCGCGCGAAGACTACGAGCGCCTGCTCGATGCGCAGGAGCAGGGTGACGCCGATGGCGTACGCGTGCAGGGCGCGCAGCTGGAACGCGCGATCCGGATCCAGGCCAAGTCGATCTGCGACAAGTACATCGTGCCGCCGCACACCACCGATTTCGCGGTGATGTTCCTGCCTACCGAAGGCCTGTACGCCGAGGTGATCCGCCGCCCGGGGCTGGTGGACCTGCTGCAGCGCGAACACCGCGTGGTGGTGGCCGGGCCGACCACGGTGACCGCGCTGCTCAACAGCCTGCAGATGGGCTTCCGCACCCTGGCCATCGAACAGCGCTCGAGTGAAGTGTGGAGCCTGCTGGGCGCGGTGAAGAGCGAGTTCGGCAAGTTCGCCGGCATCCTGGAAAAGGCCGAAAAGCAGATCAGCACGGTCGGCCGCAGCCTGGGCGAGGCCAGCCGCAAGACCCGCACCATCGAACGCCGCCTGCGCGGGGTGGAATCACTCGGCAGCGAGCAGACCGATCTGCTGCTGGGCGATGCCAGCGGCGACGATGACGATACCGGCGTGGATGAGACCACCCTCGCGCAGGACTGACACCTCCTGCCCGCACACTGCACTCCCCGCCTTCATTGTTTCCAAAAGGATTGAACCGATGCGCTTTGGCTTGATGTTGTCCCTGATGTTCGTGCTCGCCGGTTGCAGCACCGCGTCCCACCCGACCGATACCACCGCAACTACGCCCGGCACCGAAGGAGCCGTTGCGGATGCGGCCAGCTGTGCCGCCGCCGGCGGTGAAATGAAGCCGCTCGGCCGCCTGCAGCGGGTGCAGTGCGTGAAGCCGTACGCGGATGCCGGCAAGGCCTGCAGCGCCAAGACCGACTGCACCGGCCAGTGCCTGGCCGACGGCGAAACCGAACTCGTGGCCGGTGCGAAGGCGCGTGGTGTATGCCAGACCGACGTGAGCCAGAACTTCGGCTGCCGCCAGCGCATCGACAACGGCGTGGCCCAGGGCACGATCTGCGTCGATTGATTCCCATTCCCAGGGCACATCTCCGATGTGCCCTTTTCACTTCGCACAGGATTTCCCGTGAGCCAGACCGTCTACGACGTTCCCGTTTCCACCATTGAAGGCCAGGCCAGTTCGCTGGCCGACTACCGCGGCAAGGTGCTGCTGGTGGTCAATGTCGCCTCCAAGTGTGGGCTGACCCCGCAGTACGAAGGCCTGCAGGCACTGTATGCCGACAAGCAGGCTGCCGGCCTGGAAGTGCTGGGCTTCCCGGCCAACAATTTCCTGGCCCAGGAGCCGGGCAGCGACGCTGACATCCAGCAGTTCTGCCAGCTGGAATACAACGTGAGCTTCCCGATGTTCGCCAAGATCAGCGTGGCTGGCGATGACATCCACCCGCTGTACCAGCAGCTGACCCAGGCCCAGCCGGCCGCCACCGGCGAAGGTCCGATGCGCGAGAAGCTGCAGGGTGCGGTCGCCAAGTACCCGGATCTGGTCGTCAACCCGGCCCCCGGCGTGCTGTGGAACTTCGAGAAGTTCCTGGTGGGCCGCGACGGCAAGGTCATCGCCCGCTTCGCCCCCGACGTGCCGGCCGACGACGCGCGCCTGATCGCCGCCATCGACGCCGCACTCGCCGCCTGAGGGGCCTCGCATCTGCGCGCCCATGCGCCCGCAGGTGACCAGATGCTCAGATTTACCATACCACTCAGTGGTATGGTAAACTCATGACGCGAGTATTCAAGACGCGGGTGTTCGTCCGCATGATGCGCAAGCTTGATCTGACCGATGCCGCACTCTGCGCAGCGGTGCAGGAGATCTGTCATGGCAAACAAGAGCCTTAAGGCTGGTACCCGGAGTGCGGTACTCGACGCAGTGCATGACACTGCCCGCGGCCTGCAGGATCACGGCTTCATCGACCAGCGACGGATGCATCAGTACGACGCACTGTGCCTTGAACCTGTACCCGAATACAGCAGTGCGCAGATCCGCGCGCTGCGCGACATGCTGAAGATCAGCCAAGCCGTGCTGGCCGGTGTCCTGAACACCAGCGTTTCCACGGTGCGAAGCTGGGAGCAGGGAGACAAGCGGCCCAGCGGGCCATCGCTGAAGCTGCTGAACCTGATCGACAGGAAGGGCCTTGAAGCAGTGCTGTAATCCGGCAGGTACAAAAAAACCCCGCCGAAGCGGGGTTTTTTCTTAGTTGCCCCAGTTGGGCATCGGCATCGCGTCGACCGGGATCGGCGCGTCGTCCGCGTCCTTGCCGCGGTCACGGCGGCCGCGCAGGTCGTTCTGGATCTGGTAGTTGCGGCGCTGCAGCCAGGCATCGCGGGTCAGCGCGTACTCGTCCACGGCGCCATCGCGGATGTCATCCAGTGCCAGCAGCTGCGAGCGCATGTCCACCAACTGCAGGCCCTGCAGGGGGATGCGGACCTTGTCTTCCTCGATCGTGCGGATCGGCGACAGCGGAATGTCGCCAGCCAGGCCGAACACGTCGCGCACGGTACGCGGGCCGAAGAACGGCAGCTCCACGTAACGCGAGCTGCGCCAGCCCCAGGCACCCAGGGTCTGGCCGAAGTCTTCACTGCGGCGCGGTACCAGCGCGCGGCTGGCCGGGTCGAAGAGACCACCGATGCCCAGCGTGGAGTTCATCACGAACCGGCCCAGGCTGTCCCAGGCATCCCCGGGGCGGCCCTGCAACAGCTGGTTGGTGATGGTCACCGGCGCGCGCAGGTTGCTGAAGAAGTTGGTCACGCCGGTGCGTGCGAAGCGCGGCACGACATTCACGTAAGCGGTGGCCAGCGGGCGCGCGACCGCGCGGTCGACCACGTTGTTGAACGCGTGCACGCGGCGGTTGAAGCCTTCCCACGGGTCGTACGGCGAGCGACCCGGTTCGGCACCGTCGGCGGTCGGCGCCGGACCGCCGTAAAGCGCAGCGAAGTCGTCCTCGGCACCGGTCGGCGCGACATCCGAGACGGCCGGCACGGGGGCGCCATCGCCTTGGGCGGAATCAACGGCGGCCACGGGTGCTGCAGGGCTGGCGACGGTCGGCGAGGTCGCTGCATCGGCGGCGCTGTCGGCCGCTGCGGGAGCCGCCGGTGCGGAGGCGGGCGCCACCGCCACGCTGGCGGGCGCACTGTCGCGGGCCGGCTTGGCTGCACAGGCACTCAGCGCCAAGGCCAGCAGGAGAAGGGAGGCGGTGCGTATGACGTTCATGTCAGCTCGCGGCAGAAGGGGCATTGAAATCCAGGGACGGCGCCAGCCGATAGGCGGCGCTGAGTTCGGTGAAACCAGGAGGGGTACCGTTGAGAACCAGCGTACGCCCGTTCGCGCGCGCGCGCGCCGACAGCTCGGCCAGCAGCGCCAGGCCGGCGCTGTCCACGCCCTCCACCGCCGCCAGGTCGAGCTGGGAGATCCTGTCGGGGAGGGCCTTCAGCTGCGGCCACAGCGCCACGACCGCATCGCGGTCCAGCACGCCGGTGAACCGGGCGCGCGGACCGTCGAGCTGCACGGTGGCGTTACTTGCCATTACCGGCCGGCCCGGCCTGCAGGGTACCGCCCCGCAGTTCCTTGGCCACTTCCTGGATGCCCTTCTGGCGCAGCGGGCCGTCGAACTGGGTACGGAAGGTCTGCACGTAGGAAATGCCTTCGATATTGACGTCGAAGATCTTCCACTGGCCGTTGACGTTGCGCATCAGGTACTCGACCGGGGTCGACTCGCTGCCGGCGCGCAGCAGCTCGGTCGATACCTTGACCCCGCGGTTGCCCGGCAGCGGCTGCTCGCCCTTCAGGCGGAAGCTCGGCTTGCCCTGGATGGTCAGCAGGGCCGAACCGTAGCGCTGCATCAGGTTGTCGGCCATGGCATCGGCAAACAGCTTCACGTCCGCGTCCGAAGCCGTGCGCGCGTTGGGACCCAGCACCAGGCGCGCCGCGTAATCACGGTCGAAGGTGCGGTTGAGCTCGCTGTCGATATAGCTGCGCAGCGCGGTCGGGTTCTTGCTGAACTCCGCACGGCGCTGCTGCAGGGTGTTCAGGATGCGGGTGCTGGCATCCAGCACCACCTTGCCGGCCTGGCTCTGCGGCGCGGCGGCGGTAGCCGGGGCGGCCTGGGCGAACGACATCGAGGGCAGGGTGGCGAGCAGGGCCGAAGCGAGCAGCGCCGGAATCAGGGTCTTTTTCATTTCTGCGGTTCCGTTGCCGGCGCTTCCGCGCCGGGAGCTTCCTGGGAAGCGGCGCCGGCATTGCCCGGGCCGCTGAACATGTACTTGCCAACCATCTGGATCAGGTCCACGGCCGGCTGGGTGAAGACGATCTCGTCACCGGACTTGAGCACCTCCGGGTCACCGCCCGGTTGCAGTCCGATATAGCTCTCGCCGAGCAAACCGCTGGTGAATATGCCGGCGGAGGTATCGGCCGGCAGATCCTTGAACTTCGGGTCCAGCTTCAGGGTGACGATCGAATCGAAGCGGACCGGGTCCAGGTCGATGTTGCCCACCTGGCCCACCACCACGCCGCCGATCTTCACCGGCGCCTGTTTGCGCAGCTGGCCGATCTGGGTGAAGCGCGCCTTGAGCTCATAGCCCTCGCTGCCGAAGCCCCAGCGCTGGTTGGTCGATGCCATCGCCAGCACCAGCAGCGAGGCCAGCGCCAGCAGCAGGAAGGCGCCGACGGAAAATTCGAGTCTGGGACCGCGGATGGCCATGTTCATCTCACCGTATCTGATCAAAGGGGGGTGCGGGTCAGCGGAACATCATGGCCGACAGCACGAAGTTGAACATCAGCACCAGCAGCGAGGCGTTCACCACCGCGCGGGTGGTGGCCACCGACGTGCCCTCGATGGTCGGCTCGGCGTGGAAGCCCACGTACGACGCCACCAGCGCGGCGGTGCCGCCGAAAATGGCCGACTTCAGCATTGCCACGCCGAAATCGTCCCAGAAATCCACGCTGTTGCTCAGCGCCGACCAGAACACGCCGTTGTCCAGGCCCAGCACGTGCACGGCTTCGAAGTAGCTGGCGCTGATCGCCAACGAACAGAAGATGCCGGTGAGCAGGGGCACGGTGAGCACCGCCGCCCAGAAGCGCGGTGCCACCACCTTCGCCACCGGATCGATCGCCATCAGCTCCAGCGCCTTGATCTGGTCGGTGGCGCGCATCAGCCCCAACTCCGCGGCAATCGAGCTGCCGGCGCGGCCAATGAACAGCAGCGCGGTCAGCACCGGTGCCAGTTCGCGGTACAGCGACAGGCCCAGCAGGGTGGACAGCGCATCTGCGGCGCCGAACGTGGTGAGCGTGCGGTAGCCCTGCAGGGTCAGCACCAGGCCTACGAAGGCACCGCCCACCGCGATGATCGGCAGCGAACGCGCGCCCACCTTGTAGATCTCGCGGGTGAGCTCGGCCAGGAAGTCGGCGGTCGGCAGCGAACCGCGCAGCACGGTCAGCGAGAACAGGCCGGCCCGGCCCAGAGAACGGGTGCTTTCAACGAACGGCATCAGGCCACCTTCGCGCGGGGCGCGGCATCGAACGGGATCGGGCCGTCCGGCTGTCCGTGCAGGAACTGGCGCAGCAGCGGGTCCTGGCTGGACTCCAGCGCGGCCGGGCTGCCCTGGAAGACCACGCCGCCATTAGCAATGGCGATCACCTGGTCGCAGATCGGCAGGGTCTCGTGCACATGGTGGCTGACGATGATGCTGGTCAGGCCCAGGCTGTGGTTGAGGCGCTGGATCAGGCTCATGATCACGCCGCTGGCGATCGGGTCCAGCCCGGTCAGCGGTTCGTCGTAGATCATCAGCGGCGGGTCCAGTGCCAGCGCGCGCGCCAGTGCCACCCGGCGCGCCATGCCGCCGGACAGCTCGCGCGGCCAGGCATCGGCTGCGGCCAGCAGGCCCACCGCGTGCAGCTTCATGTCCACCAGCCGGCGCAGCACCGGCGCCGGCAGCCGGGTATGCGTGCGCAACGGCAGCGCTACGTTCTCGGCCACGGTCAGGTCGGTGAGCAGCCCATTGCCCTGCAGCAGCACGCCGACACTGCGGCGCATCGCGCGCAACGCGCTGCTGCCGGAGGGAATGGGCTGGCCGAACAGGGTCACGCTGCCCGCCGCGGGGCGCAGCTCGCCGGTCAGGGCGGCCAGCAGCGTCGACTTGCCGCTGCCCGACGGGCCGAGCACGGCGGTGATGCTGCCACGCGGTACCGACAGCGAAACGTCGCGCAGGATCGCCCGACCGCCGCGATCAATTCGCACGTTCTCCAACTGCACCAGCGGTTCTGCGGAAGCCGTCATGGACGCCATTAACAAAATTCCAACGTTGTAAGATCGTGGTGGGCGGCTGAACAAAACCGAACTGGACCGTGCAGTATTGTCGCATGTCGGCATCCCAAGCCCCGCCACGGCGCGGTTCCCGGCCCGCAACAGTGCGTACCGCCCTGATCTGTGCGGGAGGTCACAGACGTCACCGGCTTGCCGCCCGTATCGGCGAGGGTCGAGATTGGCGCCGGGCTGCGGCACACTGCCGCGATGACCGACCCCGCTTCAGACTTCCGCCTGTACCACTCCAATTCGCTCGACGTGCTGGCCGCGCTGCTGGCCCGCACCCTGCGCGAGCCGGTGGCGGGGCAGTCGATCCTGGAGCCGGACGTGGTGCTGATTCCCCAGGTGGCGATGCGGCGCTGGCTGCAGTCCACCCTGGCGGCGGAGTATGGCATCGCCGCCAACCTGGCGTTCCTGACCCCGGGCGAGTTCGTGGCCCGTGCGCTCAATGCCAATGTGCCGGGCGAACATGACGACCTCACTGCCGCCGCGCTGCACTGGAAGCTGTACGCCGCGCTGACCGACCCGCTGCTGATGGCGCAGCCGCCGCTGCGCGCGCTGCAGGCGTACCTGTCCCAGCCCGACCCGCTCAAGCCGTGGGCGCTGGCCGGGGAGCTGGCCTCGGTGTTCGAGAAGTACCAGGCCTGGCGCCGCGACTGGCTGCTGCGCTGGGAGGCCGGCGCCGACCCGCTGGATCCGCAGGCGATCCTGTGGCGCCACATCGGCAGCGGCCACCAGTACCGCGCGCGTCGCATCCATGCTTATCTCGACGGCTTCGAAGGCGCGGACCGTCCGTTGCCGGCGGGGCTGCCGCCGCGTCTGTTCGCCTTCGCCACCTTGAACGTCTCACCGGATGTGCTGCGCGTGGTGGCCACCCAGGCGCGGGTCGGCACGCTGCACTTCTACCTGCCCACGCCGACGCGTTCCTATTGGGGCGACCTGCAGACGCTGGGCGGGCGGCTGCGTGCTGGCGCGGTTGATCCGTTCGGCAATGGCAGCGATGAGAACCGCCTGCTGCAGGCCTGGGGCGCGGCAGGGCGCGACTTCATGGCGGTGCTGGGCAGCTATGAAGTGGTGCATCCGTCCGGTGAGATCGCGGCCTACGACGATCCCGAAGACGACGCGCGCCCGGACATGGCGCACGGCGGCCTGTCCGACAGCCTGCTGCACCGCCTGCAGCGCGACCTGTTCCACCGCCGCGCGCAACCGGCCGGTGCGTTGCGATCGGGGCTGCTGCGCAACGACCCCAGCCTGCAGGTGCATGCCTGCCACACCCGCCTGCGCGAACTGCAAGTGCTGCACGACCAGCTGCGTGCGCTGCTGCAGGACCCGCGCTTCGATCCGCCGCTGCAGGCACGCGACATCGCGGTGCTGGCACCGGACATCGACCCCTACGTGCCGTACCTGGAAGCGGTGTTCGGCGGCCGCAGCGGTGGCGAAGACCACATTCCCTACGCCCTGGCCGATACCAGTCCGCTGACCGGCGAACCACTTGCCGATGTGTTCGTGCACCTGCTGGGATTGCCGGTGTCGCGCTTTGGCCTCAATGAAGTGCTGGACCTGCTGGCGAGCGCGCCGCTGGCCGAAGCGGCCGGGCTGGATGCGGCCGCGTTCGACCGCCTGCACGACTGGCTGCAGGCCGCCGGTGCGCGCTGGGGCTTGAGTGCGGCGCACCGCGCGCAGCACCAGGCACCTGACGATGATGCCTACACCTGGCAGTTCGCGCTGGACCGCCTGCTGCTGGGCCATGCCAGCGGCAGCGACGGCGACATCGCCGGGGTGGCGCCGTGGCCGGAGCTGGAAGGCAGCGCGCTGGATGCGCTGGACCGCCTGCTTCGGCTGATGCGAGTACTGGCCCGTTACCAGCGCGCACTGGGCGAGGCGCTGACTCCGGCGCACTGGCGCCAGCGCCTGCTGGCCATGCTGGATGCGCTGTTGCCCGAGGCACCGGAAGCGGCCAGCAGCCAGCGCGCGCTGGAACGGCTGCGCAAGCTGGTCAACGAGTTCGCCCGCGATGCCGAACGCGCCGGGTTCACCGGTACGGTACCGCCAGAGGTAGTGCGCGCACATTTCGCCGGCGCCTTGAGCGAGGCCGACACGCGCGCGCCGCTGCTCACCGGTGGCATCAGCTTCGGGCGCATGGTGCCGATGCGGCTGCTGCCGTTCCGGGTGATCTGCGTGCTCGGCCTGAACGATGGCGATTTCCCGCGCCGCGACCCGGCCGCCGGGCTCAACCAGCTCACTGCCGAACTGGGTACCGACAAGCGCCGCCACGGCGACCGCTCGCTGCGCGAGGACGACCGTTTCCTGTTCCTGCAGCTGTTCGCCTCCGCGCAGGATGTGTTCTACCTGAGCTACCTGGGCGCCGACCCGCGCGATGGCAGCGTGCGCGAGCCCTCGGTGCTGGTCAGCGAGCTGATCGATGCCGCCGCCGAATACCACGAGGATCCCTCGGCGGCGGCAAAGCAGCTGACCGTGCGCCATTCGCTGCAGCCGTTCTCGCCGGCCGCCTTCGGTGGCGGCGATGAGCCGCGCCGTTTCAGCTACCGCCAGCAGTGGCACCCGGCCGCCGGTTCGCTGGGCAGCGTGCGTCGCGCGCCGCCGGCGTGGTTCGAACAGGCGCTGGCGCCGCTGGAGCAGGAGGGCGCGCCCGAACTCTCGCTGGACGCGCTGCGCCGCTTCCTGGTCGATCCCGCCGGGCAGTTCCTGTCGCAGCGGCTGGGCCTGCGCCTGCCCGATGACCTGACCACCGCCGACGACCTGGAGCCACTGGTGCTGGCCGGCCGGGGACTGGAGCAGCGCCTGCTGCAGCACGCGGTGATCGAGGCGACCCTGCAGGGCGATGACACCCCTCTCTATGCACGCCTGCGCGCCCGCGCGCTGCTGCCGTCGGGCGCACTGGGCGAACGCCAGTTCCAGGCCCTGCAGGAGCAGACCCGCCCGTATGCGTTGGCACTGGCCCAATGGCGTGGCGACAGCGACGCCGACAGCCGCCGCTATGAGGTGGAGATCGATGGCGTGCGCCTGCATGGGCGGGTGGACGACATCCACCCGCAGGGCATCGTGCGCCTGCGCGCGGGCAGCTTGAACGGCCCGGCGGCGATCCGGCATGGGCTGGACTGGCTGCTGGCCAACGCCGCCGGCGATGCACTGGCGCTGGTCGAATTCCACGACGGCGGCGACGACGGGGTAGGGCCGCACGTGCTGCCTGCAGTGCCCGCGCCCACCGCCAGGGCGGCGCTGCAGGCGCTGCTGCAGCTGCGTCGCGAAGGCATGTGCGCGCCCCTGTTGTACGGGCCGTACACCGCCTGGACGCTGTACCGCGCGCCCGCCGCCAAGCGTGAAAGCGAAGGCTGGGCGCAATGGCATGGCGGCGAACGCCGCTGGGGCGAAGCCAGCGGCGATGCGGTGCAGCTGGCCCTGCGCGGCCGCGATCCGTTCGCCGACGCAGACAGCTATCAACAGCTGCTGCACACCAGCTTCGTGGTGTTCAGTGCGGTCCGCGAGGGCCGGGTGTTCCAGGGCTTCAGCGACGAAGGAGCCGTGGCATGAGCGGGCTGATGCTGCAGGACGACCCGTACCTGTCGCTGCCGCTGGACGGCGTGCGCCTGATCGAGGCCAGCGCCGGCACCGGCAAGACCTTCACCCTGGCCACGCTGTTCACCCGGCTGGTGGTGGAGCAGGGCTACCGCATCGGCCAGATCCTGGCGGTGACCTTCACCGACGCGGCCACCCAGGAACTGCGCAAGCGCATCCGAGAGCGCCTGGCGCTGGCCGCGCAGCTGCTGGCGCGCGCACCGGCCGCCGACGACGCACCCGAGGTGCAGCTGACCCGCTACCTGCTGCAGCGCGAACTGGCGCTGGGCCGGGAAACACCCGCAGCGCTGGCCCAGCGCCTGCAGACCGCCGCCGATGAGATCGACCTGGCCTCGATCTTCACCATCCATGGCTTCTGCACCCGCGTGCTGCGCGAGCACGCGCTGGAAAGCGGGCATACCTTCGACCCGCCCACGCTGCTGCCCAGCGAACGCGAACTGCACGACCAGCTGGCAGCCGACCTGTGGCGCGTGCATGCCAACGACCCGGCCACGGTGGATGCGTTGACCCGGTTGTGGTCCGCGCCCGATGCGCTGGCGCGCGACCTGTCGGCGCTGATCAAGCCATTGCCGCTGCTGCCCGCGTTGCCGCAACAGCACCTGGAGGATCCCAGCCCCGCGCTGCAGGTGGCCGCCGAGGCGCTCGGCAGTGCGATCGACGCGCATGTCGACGCCGCCCAGGCCAGCATCGCCAACGCCTTCGAGCGCAAGCTCTTCGACGGTCGCCGCGCGCGGAGGCCGAGCTTCGACAAAGCCTTTGCCGAGCTGCTGGCCGGTCGTGCAGCGCGCACCTGGCCGCGTGGTT
Organism: Stenotrophomonas sp. GbtcB23; assembly: GCF_019091045.1. Lineage (NCBI taxonomy): Bacteria > Pseudomonadati > Pseudomonadota > Gammaproteobacteria > Lysobacterales > Lysobacteraceae > Stenotrophomonas > Stenotrophomonas sp. GbtcB23. Next base: position 57,991 of record NZ_JAGXKC010000018.1, read on the forward strand.
CCACCTCGCACCTGGGCAAGCTGCTGCCGGTGGCGTTGCTCGGGTTCTGCAAGGAGGACCAGCAGGGCCATTGCCCGGCCTCGCCGCTGTTCGATGCGCTGCAGACCTGGTGGCACGCCGCCGATGCCCGCGACCAGTGGCTGCGCCAGCAGGCGCTGCTGCTGCTGCACCAGTTGCGCGGGCAGGCCCGTGCGCGGCTGGACGAACTCAAGCGGGTCGGCCGCGTGCAGACCTACGATGACCTGATCGACGGCGTGGCCGCCGCACTGGAGGGCCCGCACCGCGCGGCGCTGGTGCAGCAGCTGCGCGCACAGTACGCCATTGCGCTGGTGGATGAGTTCCAGGACACCGACGACCGCCAGTGGGGCATCTTCCAGCGCGTGTTTGGCGATTCGCCCGAAACCCGCGACGCCGGGCTGGCGCCGGCGCTGTTCCTGATCGGCGATCCCAAGCAGGCCATCTACGGGTTCCGCGGCGGCGATATCCACACCTACCTCAAGGCCAAGCGCGAAGCAGAGGCCGCACCGGCGTTGAACCGCAACTTCCGCTCGCGCCCCGGCGTGCTGCGCGCGCTGCAGGCGTTGTACGAAGCCGCAGGCGAGCGCGCGTTCCTGGAAGCGGACATCGCCTTTGAACCGGTGCTGCCGGGCAGTACCCGCAGCGATGCCGATTTCCTGCGCGATGGCCAGCCCGCACCCGGGCTGACCCTGCGCCTGCTGCGCAGTGCCGATGGTGCTGACTTCAAGGCAGACCCCTCGCGCCAGCAGGCCACCGACGCCTGCGTGGCCGCGATCCACCAGGTGCTGCTGGAGGGTCGCGAAGGCCGCGCGCTGCTGCGCGGGCAGCCGGTGCAGCCAGGCGACATCGCAGTGCTGGTGCGGCGCCACCACGAAGCCACCCGCATCCAGCGCGCGCTGAGCGCGGTGGGCATTCCGGCGGTGGCTGCCGGCAAGCAGAGCCTGTATGCGACCGCCGAAGCCCGCGAGCTGCGCGTGCTGCTGCTGGCCCTGCTGCAGCCGGCCGATGAAGGCCGCCTGCGCGCGGCGCTGTCGACCGTGCTGCTGGGCGAAAACGCCGCCTCCATCGACGCGATGGAGCGCGACGGCGACCCGCAGCGCGCGTTCCAGACCCGGCTGCTGCTGTGGCGGGAACGCTGGCTACGCGGCGGGCCGTTCGCGGTCATCGCCGACCTGTGCGCCGAACACGCCGAGCGCCTGCTGGGCCTGCTGGATGGCGAACGCCGGCTCACCAACTACCTGCAGCTCGGCGAGCTGCTGCAGCAGGCCGCGGGCCAGGCGCTGGGCATGCACGGCCTGCTGGACTGGCTGCAGGTGCAGATGGCGCACGCCGACCAGGACGATGAACAACAGCTGCTGCGGCTGGAATCGGATGCGCGCCGGGTGCAGATCATCACCCTGCACAAGAGCAAGGGCCTGGAATACCCGCTGGTGTTCCTGCCGTTCGTGGGCATCGACAGCGGTGGCGGCAACACCGACTCCAACTGCACCGTGTACGCCGAAGGTCGACGCGAGCTGCACTGGAAGCTGGACAAGGACGAGGCCTGGAGCGCGGCCAGCGAGCGCAGCGCACAGGAGCAGCGTGCTGAAGACGCGCGCCTGCTGTATGTGGGCCTGACCCGCGCCGAGCACGCGTTGTGGATCGCGGCCGGCGACCTGGCCGGGCTGGCGAAGACGCGGCTGGCGCCGATGCTGTCCGACCTGGAAGCGCTGCGCGCGCACCCGGACATCGCGGTGATCGAAGGCCCGGTGGAGCCACGCCCGGCGCAGCTGCAAGTGCAGCGCGAAGGCGAGCTGCCGCCGGTGCGCGCGATCACCCGGCGGGTGCCGCACGACTGGTGGGTGTACAGCTTCACCCAGCTGGCCCACGCCGACGCCGGCCACGACACCGACGCGGTGGCCACCGAAGCGCCGGCCCCGGCAGCCGACGAACCGGCCGGCGTGGAACTGCCGCTGGAAGTGGAACCGCCCGCGCCCGGTGAGCCGCAGCCGGAGATCGACCCGCGCTTCATGGGCAGCCGCTTCGGCAACGTGCTGCACGATGCACTGGAGAACACCGATTTCGCGCGCTGGGCGGACTGGCGCGCGGGCGACCCGGCACCGGGCGATGAGGCCGAGGTGCTGCGCGAATCGCTGCGCAGCGAAGGCTACGCCGATGCCGACCTGGACGACGGCGTGGCGGTGCTGGTGCCGCTGGTCGGCCAGACCCTGACCGTGCAGCTGCCCGAAGGCGGCGCGCTGCACAGCGTGCCGCTGCACGACCGGCGGGCCGAGATCGAGTTCCACTTCGCCATGCAGCCCACCGCGGTGCCGGCGCTGCTGCAGCTGCTGCACCACCACGGGCTGGTGCCGGACCGCCGCGGCTTTGGCACGCGACGCCAGCTCGAGGGGCTGATGACCGGCAAGATCGACCTGACCTACGTGCGCGACGGACGCTGGTACGTGCTCGACTACAAATCCAACCGCTTGCCCGGCTACGACGCCGCGCGCCTGGCAGCCGCCATGCAAAGCAGCGAGTACGACCTGCAGGCCTTGATCTACACCGTGGCACTGCACCGCTGGCTGCGCTTCCGGCTGGGCAGCCACTACATACAGGAGCGCGACCTGGGCGGCATCCGCTATCTGTTCTGCCGCGGCCTGGAAGCGGGACGCGCCGACGCACCGGGCGTGCATGCGCAGCGCTTTGCCCCGGCCCTGGTCGAGGCGATGGATGCACTGTTTGCAGGCGGCCCCGGGAAGCACGCCGAACTGGTGGCACGCGCGCGGGGTGAGGCATGAGCCTGCTCGACGCACTGCTGAAGCAGGGCACCCTGCGCACGCTCGACCATGCGCTGGCGCAGAGTCTGCGCCGGCTGCAGCCGGAGACGCCGGATGCGGTGCTGGCCGCCGCCGCGCTGGCCTCGCTGGCGGTGGCGCAGGGCCACGCCGGCGTCGACCCGGCAGCGCCCAGACGGTTGGTGGATGCCGAGCTGGACTGGCCTTCGCCGGACACATGGCTGGCGCAGCTGCGTGCATCGCCGTGGGTGGCATCGCCCGACAGCGACGACGTGCTGGCCGCCGATGCACCGTTGGTGCTCGAACACGGCCTGCTGTACCTGCGCCGTTACCGCGAATACGAACGCCGTCTGGCACTCGGCCTGCAGCGCATCGCCGCGCATTCTTTGCCGGCGCACGATCCGGGCGGGCTCGCCACGCTGTTCGCCCAGCTGTTCCCGCAGGCGCTGGAGGGCATCGACCACCAGGCGCGCGCGGCTGCAGTAGCGCTGCTTCATCCGCTGGTGCTGGTCACCGGTGGCCCCGGTACCGGCAAGACCACCACCATCGCGCGCCTGCTGGTGCTGCTGGCCGCGCAGGCGCAGCAGGCCGGTGCGGCCCTGCCACGGGTGGCACTGGCCGCCCCCACCGGCCGCGCCGCCGAGCGCATGGCCGACAGCCTGCGCCAGGCGCTGCAGCGGCTGCGCCTGGTGGGTGTCGCGTCCGAACTGGCCGAGGCCATGCCGACCACCGGGGCGACCCTGCATCGGCTGCTCGGCGTCATTCCCGATTCGCCACGCTTCCGCCACCACGCCGACAACCCGCTGCCGTACGACATCGTGGTAGTGGACGAGGCCTCGATGATCGACCTGCCGCTGATGACCAAGCTGGTCGAAGCGGTGGCCAGCGGCACCCGGCTGGTGCTGCTGGGCGACCCGGACCAGCTGCCGTCGGTGGAAGCCGGTGACGTGCTCAGCGCGATCCTGCAGGCCAGCGGCGACGGGCTGGGCACCCAGGCCGATGACGCGGCCGCGCTGCGCCCGCTGCTGGCCGCCCCTGCGTTGCTGCCGCTGGCCCCGCCCCGCGCCTTCGCCGGTCGCCGCGTGCAGCTGCAGCGCGGGTACCGGCAGAGCGATGCGCTGGACCTGGCGCCGCTGGCGCGCGCGGTGCGCGAGGGCGACAGCGCCACCGCGCTGCAGCTGCTGCGCGGCGGCAGCCTGGCCGGCGTGGCGTTCCACGAAGACCAGGTCGACCCACTGCTGCAGCACCGGCACACCCTGCTGGCGCACTGGCGCGGGTTGGGCGAAGCCGATGATCCGGTGCAGGCGCTGGCGCAGGCCGGCCGGCTGCGCCTGCTCACCGCGCTGCGCGAGGGGCCGCAGGGTGCGCGCGGGCTGAACGAGCGGATCGAAGCCGCCCTGGCCGGCAGCGCGCGCCCGGGCAGTGGCCCGCGCTATTTCCATGGCCGGCTGCTGCTGATCACCGAAAACAGTTACCGTCACCGGTTGTTCAACGGCGATATCGGCTTGTGCCTGCGCAGCCGCGAAGGCGCGATGCTGGCCTGGTTCCCGGGCGACAGCCCGGAGCAGCCACGCGCCTTCCACCCGGCGGCGTTGCCCGCCCACGAAAGCGCCTTCGCCATGACCGTGCACAAGGCACAGGGCTCGGAATTCGATGAGGTCTGGTTGCAGCTGCCTCGGCGCGACAACCGGGTGCTGTCGCGCGAGCTGGTGTACACGGGCATGACCCGCGCGCGGCAGGCATTGCATGTACTGGGCAGTGCAGAGGTGATGCAGGCCGCGTTGGCGCGGCATGCCAGCCGGTTGTCCGGGCTGGCGCAGCGACTGAATGGTAGAGCCGGGCCTTGCCCGGCTGCACCTGCAGCGCCCGCCCAAGGCGAACTCTGGTAGAGAAAGGCGCTACCGCCGCTTGCAGAATCAGGCGTCGCCTTCTTCTTCTTCTTCCCCGGGAATCAGCACGGTGCCGTCCGGGTACACGATCGCACCGTCGCCGCTGACATCGAAGAAGCCGATCTGGTGCTTGTTGGCCAGGATCTGCACCTTGCCATGGGCGTCTTCGGCCACCTCGTCGTCGAACGAGGCATAGATGATATGGGTGCCGATGCTGTAGTCGGTCACCTGCGGGCGGTCATCCTCGTCATCGGACAGCGGGCCGTCCATCGGCGGGAAATCTTCGGCCAGTTCGGTGAAGAAGGCCTGCAGCGCCGGCACCGAGACGGCGGCGTCGTCGTACTCGTGCTTCTCGTTCCATTCGGTCTGCGCGTTGTACCACTGCAGGAACGCCTCCGCTTCGCGCGGCGCCACGGCCGGGTCGAACACCATCACGTCGTAACTCATTGGGATTACCTTGTTCCATGCAGGAATGCAGGGCGTCAGGATACTCCCCCCTGTGTGACCGCCGGCTGCTCCGGGAACAGCGCATAGCGCAGCCCCAGAACGCCCATCAGCGCTTCATCACGCGCCTTGCCGGCCTCCACCGTCTGCACCCGCTTCAGCGAGGCCTCCAGCTTGGCCTGCAGCGCGGGTGGCGCCGGCTGTGGCCGGCGCAGCGCCACCTGGGCGCGGTAATGCGCGGCCACGTCGTCCAGGATCGCCTCGATCGCCTGCATGCTCGTCGCCGGCAGCCCATGCCGTGCCCGGCGCAGCTGCAGGATGTTCAGGCCGATGCGGGCCTCGGTGAGCATGTCCACCGAGGCGATGTCGCTGCCTTCGGGGGTGGCCGCCAGGCGCGGGGCGAGCAGGCCCAGCAGGTCCAGCATGCGCGCGGCGAACTGCTGGCGGTCCTGCTGGCCACGGCCTTCGGCCGCTTCGGCCAGCGTGGTCCAGCCCTGACGCACCAGGCGGCGGGCGGTCCATTCAGCACCCACCGAGCGGAACAGGCGGGTCATCACCACCGCAAAGCCAATGCCGATGAACATCGCCACCGACGAATTGATGAAGCTCTGGATGTTGGCGCTGTAGGTGTTCTGCACGTTCAGCAGCGCCACCAGGTTGACCGTCAACGGCAGCCCGATCAGCGCGGTCTTGGGCCGGTGCAGCAGCAGCCCGAGGGGCAGGAAGATCACCGCCAGCACCAGCGCCAGGCTGCCGAAGTCGTGCACCGCCGGGAATACGCCGAACAGGTACACCGCCGCCACCAGGCTGGCCACGATCGCCCACAGCAGGAACTGCAGCATGCTCGGCGCCGGGTCGTCCTGCGCGGCGAAGAACGCGGCGGCCACCGCGGCCATCATCGCGCCGTTGCCACCGCCTTCCCAGCCCAGCCCGATCCACAGCGCGCAGTAGGTCATCAGCGCCACGCCGGCACTGGCCGCCGAGAACAGCGCCATGCCGTAGTCCACGTGGCGGCTGGCGCCCAGGCGCTTGGCGTTGATCCTGTAGTGGGCGACGTCGAGCGGCGCGGTCCCGTTCTCGATGGCCTGGTGCAGCGTGGCGCAGTCCTGCCACAGGTCCACCAGCTCCTCCAGCCGGAGCAGCAGGGTGACCAGCAGCAGGTGGTCCAGCTCGCCATCCACCGCCGGCTTCAGCGCCAGGATGCGCGCGCGCAGCGCGGCGTACGCGCTGGCGCTGGAGCGGCCCGGCTGTTCCAGCCAGTGCGCGATGTCGTTCACCAGCGGCTCCAGCCCCGGCGGCAGCGCGCGGCCGCCGGCGCGCAGCGCGCCCAGCCGGTCGGCGATGGACGACAGCACCGGCAGCATCAGCAACATGCGTTCGCGCAGGCGCTCCATGGACACCGCTGCGCCTGCATGGCGCGGGTCATCGCGGCGCAGGAACTCGATCAGCGCCTCGAACTGCACCAGGTCGGCGGCCAGCCGGTTGCGCGGGCCATGGGCCTGGCCGCGCAGCAGGATCTGCCGGCACCATTGCGCGGCATCGTCCATCCAGTTGCCGATCCGCGCGCGCAGCATCGGCCGCGCCGAGGTCGGGAAGAACAGCGAGGCGAACAGCACCGCCACCACCGTGCCCAGGATGATTTCCTCGCTGCGCGCCACCACGGTGTCGAAGATGGTGTCCGGCGAGGTCACCGCCGGGAAGCCGATGAACGCGGTGGTGTAACCGGCCAGCAGGAACGCATAGCCGCGCGGGCCCCGGTTGAGCAGGGCGATGAACAGGCACGCCGACAGCCACAGCGACATCGCCGCGCTCAGCAGCAGCGGCGTTTCCACCAGGTGCGGCAGCATCCACAGCGTGGCCGCGCCGGCAATGAGCGTGCCGACGATGCGGTAGACGCCCTTGGCCCGGGTCGGACCCAGCATCGGCTGGGTGACGATGTAGACGGTGGCCATCGCCCAGTACGGGCGCGAGAGGTTGCCGGCCAGGCCGATGTAGAGCGCGGCGAGGGCGGCCAGGAAGGTCTTTACCGAGAACAGCCAGGCTTGGCGGTCGAGCAGGAGCATTGGGTTAGTGCTGCTGGGTTGTGGCGTGCCGACTGGCAGCATGCCGATTGGCAGCATGCCGACTAACAGTCGGCACTACCGTCGGTGCGGGCGCCTGTGCCGCCGCGTCGGCGTTCCAGCCGCCGCCGAGGACGAGGAACAGCTGGATCTGGTCGCGCGAGACCTGCGCCTGCTGCTGCGCGAGCGTGGCATCGGCCGACACCAGGGTGCGGTCGGCGTCCAGGCTGGACAGGTACGGGGTGCGCCCGCCCTGGTACAGCCGGCGGTTCTGCTCGGCGGCCAGCGCCGCCTGGGCCTGCGCCTGCTGCAGCGACTGCAGGCGCTGCAGGTCGTGTGCGTAGCGGCTCAGCGCGGTCTGGGTTTCGCGCAGCGCCTGCAGCACGCTGTGGTCGAACTCGGCCAGCGCCGCATCGGCCCCGGCTTCGGTGGCGTGGATGCGCGCGTGGGTGCCCGAGGACGGCAGCGTCCACGAGATCAGCGGGCCGAACGACCACTGCTGGGTCAGCGGTTCGCCGAAATCAGCAAGCAGGCCGGCCGCGCCAAGCGACGCGCCCAGGCGGATGTCCGGGTACAGCTCGGCGGTGGCCACGCCGATCCGCGCGGTGGCCGCGGCCAGCTTGCGTTCGGCCTGGCGGATGTCGGGGCGGCGCTGCAGCAGCGCGCGGCCATCGCCCACCGGCAGCGGCTGGGCCAGGGTCGGGGCGTGGTCGCACGCGTCCACGCCCTCGGGCAGCTGGCCCGGGGTGCGGCCGAGCAGGGCGGCCAGCTGGTATTCGGAGGCCTGGCGCTGCGCCTGCAGCGGCGGCAGTGCGGCTTCCAGCATCGCCACCTGCGCGTTGGCGCGGGCCAGTTCCGGCGGCGTGCCGCGCCCGGCGCTGATCAGCCGCTGGGTCACCTCGCGGCTGCGCTGCTGCAGCTGCAGGGAGTGTTCGGCCACGTGTAGTTCGTGGTTGGCGTGGCAGATCTCCACGTAGCTGCCGGCGACCTGGGCCACCAGCGAGACCCGTGCCAGGTCCATCGCCGCAGCCACCGACTGCTCATCGGCCCGCGCGGCTTCGGAGGCGCGCTTGAGCTTGCCGAACAGGTCGAACTGGTAGGACACCGCGAACTTGCCGTCGGCCAGGTTGATCGGCGGCAGCTCGTGCTCGAGCAGGAACGATTCGGCCGAGAGCTGCGCGCGGCTGACCCCGGCTTCGGCTTCGTATTCGAAACCACCGGCATCCAGCGCCTGCTCGTACACGGCGGCGGCGCGGCGCAGGTTGGCATCGGCCACCTTCAGTTCAACATTGTCGCGCAGTGCCTGTTCCACGAGTCCATTGAGCGTGGCGTCCTGGTACAGCTCCCACCAGCGTGCCGGCAGCTCGGCGCCAGGGGCCACCTGCGGGTTGGCGGTGTCGATGAACGCCGCGTTGGCCTCAGGGCGCTGGAAAGCCGAACCGGCCGGTACCGCGTAATCCGGGCCGACCGTGCGGCATGCGGCCAGGCTGCTGGTCAGCGCCAGGGCGAAGGCGATGCGGTGCAGGGCCGGGCGGTTCACAGGGCCGCCCGTGCCGGTTGCGCCGGCGTCGGGGTGGGAGTGGCGGCGTCCGGCTCGATGGTGACCGTGGCGGTGCGGCCGGCGATCAGGTTCACGCCGGTGGGAATGGTGTCGATGTGGATGCGCACCGGGATGCGCTGGGCCAGCCGCACCCAGTCGAACGCCGGGGTCACGTTCGGCAGCAGGCTGGAGCCTTCGCTGCGGTAACGGTCCTCGATGCCGGCGGCGATGCTCTGCACGTGGCCCTGCAGCGGCTGCGCCTCGCCCATCAGGCGGATGTCGACCTTCTGCCCGGCATGCACGCCGCGCAGGCGGGTTTCCTCGAAGTAGCCATCCACCCGGAACGAGCCGGTATCCAGTACCGCCATCACCGGGCGGCCCGCAGTGACGTAGTCGCCGGCGCGCACGGTGCGGTCGTTGACGTGGCCGTCGCTGGGGCTGCGCACCTCGGTGCGGGCCAGGTTGAGCTTGGCCAGGTCCACCGCGGCCTGCGCGGTGGCGGTGGACGCCTGCGCGGCCTGCAGCTTGGCGCGGCGCACTTCGGCGTCCTCGGCGGCCACCAGGTCCTGCAGGCTGCGGTCGCGGGCGATCTCGCGCCGCAGCTGCTCCAGCGTGGCGCGGCGTTCGCCCAGCGTGGCCTGGGCCTGTTCCAGCGCGATCTGGTAACGCGCCCGGTCCACCACGAACAGGACCTCGCCGCGCTTCACCGGCTGGTTGTCGGCCACCTTCACCGCTTCCACCAGCCCGGACACGTCCGGCGCGACCTGGACCACGTCCGCGCTGACGTGCGCATCGCGGGTCCACGGTTCGTCCATGTAGTACGACCACAGGTGGCGCAGCACCAGCAGGGCGGCAATGACGGCAACCACGGTCAGGACGACCGGGAAGGTGTGCTTGAGGATCTTGTTCACGATTGCATCCAACGCATCAGGGAAAACAACCCGCCGAGCACGATCACGTACACGGCCAGGTTGAACAGGGCGGGGTGCCAGATGTGGCGGTAGGCGCCGGTGCGCTGCAGGACCAGGCGCAGCCCGCTCTTGAGCAGGTAGGCCAGCAGCATCAGCCCGAGCAGGGTCGGGACGAACACACCATAGAGACTGAATTCACCGTACATCGGGGCAGGAAGTTCGCAGGAAAGCGGAAAGGGGAACACCACGGCGTCGCAGGACAACACCGGGAGATGGGGCAGGGCAGCGGCTTACGTCACGCGGTCGGACGCCTCGGCCAGCAGCTTCCACAGCTTCAGCACGGTGCGCAGTTCCTCGGTGGTCAGCTCGCCGAACACGTCCTGGCGCAGGCCGATCAGCTGGCTCTCCAGCGCACTTACCAGCGCCTCGCCCTTGTCGGTCAGCCACAGCAGGTTGGCCCGGCGGTCGCTGGCATCGCTTTCGCGGCGCACCAGCTCGCTGGCCGACAGCTTGTCCAGCAGGCGCACCAGCGAGGGGCCTTCCATGCCCAGCTGTTGGGCCAGGGTGACCTGGCGGATACCACCGCCGGCGCGGCCGATCATCAGCAGCGGCATGGTGCAGGCGGCGGAAATGCCATAGCTGCCCAACGCCTGGTCGGCCAGGCGCTGCCATTGCCGCCCTGAGTGGAGCAGGCCGGAGCTGAGCTGCATCTGCAGCTGGGTGCGTTCGTCGAGGGAGCGTTTCATGGCAGATAGATAGGATACTACTAATTTCATTCCTATCAATACCCCCGGCCCAACCGCAGCCCAACGGCCGGGGGACGCCCGGGGGTTCTGTCGGGTACGATGCTCGCCCCCCTTCGGGTGCTGTATGTAATGAGCAAACAAGACAACGACGTGACCCCGGTGACCCAGGACGAGGCCGAATCGGCCGTGCGCACCCTGCTGCGCTGGGCGGGTGAAGATCCCACCCGTGAAGGACTGCTGGACACCCCGCGGCGCGTCGCCGAAGCCTATGGCGACTGGTTCAGCGGCTACCGCGACGACCCGCGTGCCTACATGGAACGGACCTTCGAAGAGGTTGCCGGCTACGACGAACTGATCGTGCTGCGCGACATCGAGTACGAAAGCCACTGCGAACACCACATGGCGCCGATCATCGGCCGCGTGCACGTCGGCTACCTGCCGGCCGGCAAGGTGGTGGGCATCAGCAAGCTGGCCCGCGTGGTGGAGGCCTATGCCCGCCGCTTCCAGGTCCAGGAAAAGATGACCGCGCAGATCGCCCAGTGCATCCAGGACGTGCTGCAGCCGATCGGCGTGGGCGTGGTGGTGGAAGGTGCGCACGAGTGCATGACCACCCGCGGCATCCACAAGCGCGGCGTGAGCATGGTCACCTCCAAGATGCTGGGCAGCTTCCGCGAAGACGCCCGCACCCGGGCCGAATTCCTGCGCTTCATCGAAGTGGGCGGCAAGCGCTGAGTACGCCGCGCGCCCGGCATGAGCGTGCCGGGCCGATGCCCCTCCCGCTGCGCGGCGCCTGGCCGCGCGGCGTCTATCCGGATGTCCTGGCTGCATGAAGCACCGCGAACGCATCACCCGTTACCGCACCCTGCGCGAACAGCCCCAGTGGAAGCTGCTGGCCGCTGCCAACGCCCCGGAGATCATCGGCCTGCTGCAGAGCCTGCTGATGGACGGCGAGCGCACCCTGCCGGCGGCAGCGCTGCACGAGCGCCTGCAGCGCGCGCTGGACCAGCTCAATGGCGAAGAACTGTCGCGCGAGCTGCCGCGCACCGCCCAGGCCTACATCGCCCACTGGCTGGCCCAGGGCTGGTTGGAGCGGCGACTGCCCGAGGGCGCCGACCAGGAGCAGTACGAACTGTCCACCCAGGCGCTGCAGGCGATCCGTTTCGCCGACAGCCTGGAGCAGACGCGCGTGGCGGCCACCGAAAGCCGGTTGGCGCTGGTCATCGAGCAGCTCTCGCAGCTGGCCGCGCAGACCGAATCCGATCCGGACGCGCGCCTGTCGGCGCTGCGCGACGAGCGCGACCGCATCGACGCGGAGATCGCGCGGGTCGGGGTTGGCCGCGTGGCGACCCTGGATGGCAAGCGCGCGCTGGAGCGGGCGCGCCAGATCATCGGCCTGGCCGACGATCTGACTGAAGACTTCCGCCGTGTCCGCGACGACTTCGAACGGCTCAACCGCGAGTTCCGCGAACGCATCATCGACGACGAGAGCGAGCGCGGCGATGTGCTGTCGCGGCTGTTCGAAGGCGTGGATGTGATCGGCGACAGCGACGCCGGGCGCAGCTTCCAGGCGTTCTGGCGGCTGCTCAACGATGCCGAACAGAGCGCCCAGCTGGATGCTGCACTGGAGACCGTGCTCGCGCGCGGCTTCGCCCGCAAGCTGGACCGCGACGAGCGCGCCTTCCTGCGCGGCTTCACCGGTACCATGCTCGACCGCGGCGGCCAGGTCCACGATGTCCTGCAGCACTTCGCGCGCAGCCTGCGCGGCTTCGTGCAGAGCCGTGGGTATCTTGAGCAGCGCCGGCTCAACCAGCTGCTCAAGCAGGCGCAGTCCGAAGCACTGGCGCTGCGCGATGAATTCACCGCCCAGCGGCCGATCGGCCGCGATCTGCAGCTGACCACCAGCCGCCTGCGCTCGTGGTCGCAGTGGAAACTGCATGACCCGCGCAGCGCCCACGTCGATGGCAGCGTGCAGCGCAACGATGCCGCCAGCATTTCGCTGGAAAGCGTCGGCGACCTGGTGGCTTCGTCGGAAATCGACTTCCGCACCCTGCGCCGCGACCTGCACGACCTGCTGGCCATCCAACCGAAGCTGAGCATTGCCCAGGCCCTGTCGCAGCGCGACGCGCCGCAGGGGTTGGGCAGCGTGATCGGCTACCTGTCGCTGGGCACGCGCTACGGCACGGTGGTGGAGGGCGAACAGGAAACCGCGCATTGGCGGGGCGGCGATGGACAGTGGCGGCGGGCCCGTATCCCGTTGGTTTGGTTCACCCAGGAGAAACGCCATGAGCTGGCATGAAGATTCCAACGACGCCGCCCTGATCGACGGTGACGCACCCGACCTCGACGCAGAGCCGGTAGTGGTCACGCCGCTGCCGCGGCGGAACAACGACGTCTACTACCTGGGCGACACCGGCCGGCTGCCGCTGGATGGGCGCCGCGCGCTGTGCCAGCTGCTGATCGGCCCCAGCATCGACCAGCTGCGCCACCCCAAGCTGTGGCCGGCGCTGATCCGCAGTGAAGCGGCCATCCGCTCCTCGCTGGCCGACCTGTTCCTGGAACTGGTGCTGGACCGCGACAGTGGCGTGGCCTTCACCCGCCAGGCCGACACCGAAGACGTCGAAGCGCCGGTGCTGCTGCGCAGCTCGCCGTTGACCTTCATCGACTCGGTGCTGCTGCTGTACCTGCGCCAGCAGCTGGCCGAGGCCGACGCGCGCGGCAATCGCGCGGTCGTGGCCGACACCGAGATGGCCGAAGCGCTGGCGATCTACGAGAAGAACCTTTCCACCGACCGCGCCGGGTTCAACCGTCGCGTTGCCGCGGCGGTGCAGAAGATGAAAGAGAACCACATCCTGACCCGCCTGGCGGGCCAGGAAGACCGGCACGAAGTATCGCCCGCATTGAAGCTGCTGTTCTCCGCCGAAGACGTGTCCGCACTTTCGTCGGTGTACCGCCAGTTGCGCGAAACCCCTGCTGCCAAAGCCTGAACGGAACGACCGATAACGCATGGCCATCTCCAAGAACACTCCTGCCCTGTTCACCGAAGGGCTGCCGGACCCGCGCCAGCAGCAGTTCCGCATGCGCCGGCTGCAGGTGCACAACTGGGGCACCTTCAACGGCCTGACCGAAGTTCCGATCGCCGAGCGCGGCTTCCTGTTCGTCGGCCGTTCCGGTTCGGGCAAGTCGACCCTGCTCGATGCCATGTCGGCAATGCTGGTGCCGCCGTCGATCGTGGACTTCAACGCCGCCGCCCGCGAAGCCGAACGCAGCGGCCGCGACCGCAACCTGGTCTCCTACGTGCGTGGCGCATGGGCGGACCAGCAGGACCGGGGCACCGGCGAAATTGCCACCCAATACCTGCGCAAGGGCGCCACCTGGACCGCACTGGTGCTGGAGTACCGCGCCGGCGATGGTCGCGTGGTCAGCCTGGTGCGGCTGTTCTGGATCGCCGGGAACGGCGCGGCCGCCGCCGACGTCCGCAAGCATTACCTGATCGCCGAGCGCCCGTTCGATATCGCCAAGGACCTGGGCGGCTTCGACCTGGACCTGCGCAAGCTCAAGCAGCGCCTGGGCGATGTGCACCACTTCGACAGCTTCACCGGCTACGCCGAGCGCTTCCGGCACCTGCTGGGCATCGACAATGAAATGGCGCTACGCCTGCTGCACAAGACGCAGTCGGCCAAGAACCTGGGCGACCTGAACGTCTTCCTGCGCGATTTCATGCTGGATACGCCGCGCACCTTCGATGCCGCCGAACGGCTGGTCAGCGACTTCGCCGAACTGGATGGCGCACACAAGTCGGTGGTTACCGCCCGCCTTCAGGTGGAAACCCTCCTGCCGGCGCGCGCGCTGCATGCCGAACTGAAGGCGATGAACCTGCAGCGTGCCGACGAGGAGACGCTGAAGCTGGGCCTGGACAGTTTCCGCGAGTCGCGCCTGCAGCTGCTGCTCGAGAAGCGGCTGCAGGAAATCGATGTGCGCAACCGCGGGCTGCAGGGTGAAGAAACCCAGCGCCGGCAGGCCCTGGCCAACCATGAGGAGCACCTGGCCGAGCTGGAGCTGCAGCGCCGCCAGCAGGGCGGCGAGCGCATCGAGGAACTCGAACGCGAACAGGGCCGGGCCCAGGCCGAACTGGACCGCCGCCAGTCCAAGCGCGAGCAGGCCCGCCAGGCCGCCGCCAGGCTGCAGAACGAACTTCCCGATGACGCCCATGGCTTCGCTGCGCTGGTTGCGCGCGCGCAGGGCGAACTCGACAACCGCCAGCAGGCTGCCGCCGCCCTGGATGACGCCATCTCCGAGCGCCAGGCTGGCAAGCAGGACGATACCCGCCGTTTCGCCGATGTCCGCGCGGAACTGGAGGCCATGGAGCGCAACCCCTCCAGCATTCCCGCGCCGCTGCAGAAGCTGCGCAGCCGGATGTCCGAAGAAACCGGCGTGCCCGAGGCCGCACTGCCGTTCGTGGGCGAGCTGATCCAGGTCCACGAAGACCAGAGTGCCTGGCAGGGTGCGATCGAGCGCGTGCTGTTCGGCTTTGCACAGTCGCTGCTGGTCGAAGACAAGCACTACAACGAGATCAACGCCTGGGTGAATCGCACCCAGCTGGGCATGCGCCTGACCTACTACCGGGTCCGCCGCAACGACGACGCGATCGCACGCTCGCCGTCCGCGCGCTCGCTGCTGCACAAGCTGGAGCTGCGCGACAGCGTGTTCGAGCCATGGCTGCGCCGCGAGCTGGGCAAACGCTTCGACTATGAGTGCGTCGATGCCAGGCAGCTGCGCGATGTCGAACGCGGCATTTCACGCGAAGGCCAGGTCAAGCATCCCGGCGACCGGTTCGAGAAGGATGACCGCAGCGCGATCGGCGATCGCCGTCGCTGGCTGCTGGGCTTCAACAACCAGGAAAAGCTGGCGCTGTTCCGCCGCGAAGCGCAGGAACTGGCGCAACGCATTGCCGCCTGCGACGAGGATGTCGTGCGCCTGCGCGGTCAGCGTGACCTCGACAACGAGCGTCGGATGGCCTGCCACCAGCTGGTGAACGTGGTGTGGGAGGAGGTCGACATCGCCACCGCGCTGCAACGCCTGCAGGACATCGAAACGGCACTGCGCGAACTGCGCGAAGGCAATACCGACCTGGCCCGGCTGGCCCAGCAGATCGACCAGGCCCGTGCGGACATCGTGCAGGCACGGCGCACCTACGAAGACACACGGGTGGAGCTCATCCAGCTCTCGCGCGAACGCGACAAGCTCGATGCCCAGCGCCAGCGCAGCCGCGCCCTGGTGCTGCCGGCGCTGGGCGCCACCCAGGAAGCCGGGCTCAAGAAGCGCCTGGATCTGCTCGGCGGGCTCAGCCTGGAAACGCTGGAAGCGCACATGCGCGAGATCAGCAAGGGCATCAACGAAAGCCTGGCCTCGTCCCAGCAGGACGTGCACCGGGTCGAGACCCAGCTGGTGGGCTGCTTCCGGCGCTTCGCGCAGGCGTGGCCGGAGGAGTCCGGTGATTTCACCGCCTCGGTGGCTTCCGCGGAGGATTACCTGGCGCGCCTGGCGCGGCTGGAACGCGACGGCCTGCCGCAGCACGAGGAGCGCTTCTTCGATCTGCTGCAGAACCAGAGCAAGAACAACCTGCTCGCCCTGCAGCGGCACAGCGCCGAAGCGCGCAAGTCGATCGGCCAGCGCCTGGACGAGGTCAATGCATCGCTGGAGCAGGTACCATTCAACCGCGGCACCCTGCTGACCATCGAGCTCAGCGACCGGCGCCTGCCGGAAGTGCTCGAGTTCCACCAGCACCTGCGCGAAGTGTTGTCGCATCACCAGACCGAAGAGCGCGACGTCGCCGAGACCCAGTTCGCCGTGCTGCGCGAGCTGGTCAAGCGGCTGGGCTCGCAGGAAGGCGAGGACAAGCGCTGGCGCGAGAACGTGCTCGACGTACGCCTGCATGTGGAGTTCATCGGCGTGGAACTGGACGCCGCCACCCGCCAGCAGGTCGAGATCTACCGCAGCGGCGCCGGCAAGTCCGGTGGCCAGCGCCAGAAGCTGGCCACCACCTGCCTGGCGGCGGCGCTGCGCTACCAGCTCGGCGGCGCCGACAGCCAGCTGCCCAGCTACGCCGCCGTGGTGCTGGACGAAGCGTTCGACAAGGCCGACAACGAGTTCACCGCCCTGGCGATGAACATCTTCGAGAACTTCGGCTTCCAGATGGTGGTGGCCACCCCGCTGAAATCGGTGATGACGCTGGAGCCTTTCATCGGCGGCGCCTGTTTCGTCGAGATCAGCGGCCGCCACGACTCCGGCGTGCTGTTGATCGAGTACGACGAAGAAGGCAAGCGGCTCAAGCTTCCCGAGCGCACCCGCAGCGCGGCCGGGCAGGTCGAGGACTGACCTGCCTAGCCGGCGAACGTGTCCCAGCCCATCCGGGCGATCAGCACCACCACCAGGCCCACGAACAGCTTGCGGATGAACGGCGTGCCGCCGCGCAGCGCAAGCCGGGTCCCGACCACCGAACCGACGATGTTGGCGGTGGCCATCGGGATGGCGAACAGCCACAGGATGTTGCCGGTCGGCACGAAGAACGAGATCGCGGCCACGTTGGTGGCCAGGTTGACCACCTTCGAGGCGGCCGAGGCGCGCAGGAAATCCAGCCCGAAGAAGCGCACGAACAGGAAGATCAGGAAGCTGCCGGTGCCCGGCCCGAAGAAGCCGTCGTAGAAGCCGATCACCGCGCCGATCGCCAGCGCCGTGGCAAGTTCCTTGCGGCCGATCTCGCGCGGCCGGTGCAGGGCGCCGAAGTCCTTCTTCCACAGCGTGTAGCCCAGCATCGCCACCAGCAGCACCAGCACCAGCGGGCGCACCGCGTCCTTGGGCAGCAGGCTCACCGCCGTGGCCCCGGCAAACGAGAACACGAAGGCCGTGGTGGCCGCGAACAGTACCGGTCGCCAGGGGAAGCGCACATTGCGCGCGTAGCGGAATGCCGCTGCGGCGGTGCCGAACATCGAACTGAACTTGTTGGTACCAAACAGCATTGCCGGAGTGTGCTGCGGCAGCACCGTGAACAGTCCGGGCAACTGCACCAGCCCACCACCACCCACGGCGGCATCGACCAGGCCGGCGATGAAGGCGATCGCCACCAACCACAACAGTTCAGGGGGAACCAGCTCGAACACGGCAGCGCATCACGGCGGAAAGCGCGCCAGCATACGCCTCCCCGCGGCACAATACGCCCATGACCCCTGCCGATCCCTGTCCCTGCGGCCGCCCCGTCGCCTACGCCGCCTGCTGCGGCCGCTTCCACGCCGGTGACGCCGCCCCCGATGCCGAGGCGTTGATGCGCTCGCGCTACAGCGCCTATGTGAAGCAGCTGCCGGCATACCTGCTGGCCAGCTGGCACCCCGATACCCGTCCGGAAACCCTGTCGCTGGACGAGCCGGCCGGGCAGCGCACGCACTGGCTGGGCCTGACGGTGCACGAACACACCCTGCAGGATGCCGACCACGCCCAGGTGCGTTTCACCGCGCGCTACCGGATCGGCGGCGGCAGCGCGGTGAAGATGCAGGAGCACAGCCGCTTCGTGCGCCTCGATGGGCGCTGGTTCTATCTCGACGCGCTGCCCTGATCGCCTATTCAACTTGAACGGCGTAACACGGCGTACGCCGCGCCATGACATCGCGCTCACCCATGCTCGCCGATCCTTCGTGCGATGAACGCCGTCGTTGCCCCGCCTCCTACCGCCGCCACCGCTGCCACCGCATTGGCGGCCCAGTTCGCCCGGGTACGCGCCCGCAGTGTGGCCCTTGCCGCACCGCTCAGCGCCGAAGATGCGATGGTGCAGAGCATGCCCGATGCCAGCCCGAGCAAATGGCACCTGGCCCATACCACGTGGTTCTTCGAGCGCTTCGTGCTGGCGACCCAGCCGGACTACGTCGCGTTCGACGCCGATTGGCATTACCTGTTCAACAGCTACTACCAGAGCATCGGCCCAGCCCATGCGCGGCCGCAGCGCGGCCTGCTGTCGCGGCCCTCACTGGACGAAGTGCTGCGCTTCCGCAACCTGGTCGACCAGCGCGTGCTGGCGGCGCTGCAGGCGGATGCACTGGATGAGCAGGCCACCCGGCAGCTGGTACTGGGCCTGCACCACGAGCAGCAACACCAGGAGCTGCTGCTCACCGACATCAAGCACGCGCTGTGGAGCAACCCGCTGCAGCCGGCCTACCGCGACGACCTGCCGCGCAGCACCGGCACCGCCTCGCCGCTGGCGTGGATCCACAGCCCGGAACAGATCGTGGAGATCGGCGCGCCCGCGTGGCCGGCGCATGCCGCCTTCGCCTATGACAACGAATCGCCGGTGCACCGCGTGCTGGTGCCTGCCCATTCGCTGGCCAACCGCCCGGTCAGCAACAGCGAGTTCCGCCGCTTCGTTGAAGCCGGCGGCTACCGCGAGCCCGCCCATTGGATGAGCGAGGGCTGGAGCCTGTGCCAGCAGGAACACTGGCAGCACCCGCTGTACTGGGATGACGCACTGGCGCGCGAGTTCACCCTGGCGGGCTGGCGCGCGCTCGACCCCGATGCACCGGTCTGCCACCTCAGCTACTTCGAGGCCGACGCCTACGCCCGTTGGGCCGGTGCGCGCCTGCCCACCGAGTTCGAATGGGAAGCGGCCGCCGCCGGTCAGGCGCCGCAGGGCAACTTCGCCGACAGCGGGCGCCTGCACCCGGCCGCGCCCGACCAGGGCAGCGCGCCCGATCGCCACCTGCAGCTGTTCGGCGATGTCTGGGAGTGGACCAGCAGTGCCTACGGGGCCTATCCCGGTTTCCGTACCTTCGAAGGCAACCTCGGCGAGTACAACGGCAAGTTCATGTGCGGGCAATGGGTGCTGCGTGGCGGCAGCTGCGCCACCCCGGCCGACCACATCCGTCCCAGCTACCGCAATTTCTTCGCACCGTCGGCGCGCTGGCAGTTCGCCGGCCTGCGCCTGGCCAAGGATGCCGCATGAGCACTGTCAGTGATGCCCTGGATGCGTTGACCGACCTGCAGCCGGACCGCGCGCGGATCACCGCCGACATCCTGCACGGCCTGTCGCAGCGCCCGCGCCAGTTGCCTTCCAAGTATTTCTACGATGCACGCGGATCGCAGTTGTTCGAACAGATCACCCGCCAGCCGGAGTACTACCCCACGCGCACCGAGCTGCAGCTGCTCCAGCAGGTCAGCGCGGAGATCGCCCGCGCGGTGGGGCCGCACCTGCACGTGGTGGAACTGGGCAGTGGCAGCGGGCGCAAGACCGAGCTGCTGCTGCATGCCCTGGCCGATCCGGTGGCCTACACCCCCATCGAGATCTCGCGCGCGGCGCTGCTCGACAGCGTGGCACGCCTGGCCGAAGCGCTGCCGGAGATCGAGATGCTGCCGGTCTGCGCTGACTTCACCCGTCCCGTAACGCTGCCCGAACCGCAGCGCGAACCGGCACGCCGGCTGCTGTTCTTCCCGGGTTCCACGCTTGGCAACTTCGCCCACGACGATGCCGTGGCGCTGCTCGATGCCATGCGCCAGACCATGGGGCCCACCGGGCTGGCGTTGATCGGCATCGACCTGCACAAGGACCCGGCACTGATCGAAGCGGCCTACAACGATGCGGCCGGGGTCACGGCGGCGTTCACCCTCAACCTGCTGCGCCGGCTCAACCGCGAGATCGGCAGCGACTTCGACCTGGACGGCTTCGAGCACCGCGCGCGTTACAGCGTGCCGCGGCTGCGCATTGAAACCGAGCTGGTCAGCCGTTGCGCACAGCGGGTGCACGTGGCCGGCCGCGCGTTCGATTTCGCCGACGGCGAAGCGATGACGGTGGAATACAGCCACAAGTACTCCGACGCCGCCTTCGGCGCGCTGATCGCCGAGGCCGGCCTGCGCGTGCGCATGCAGTGGAATGCCGATGCCCCCGCCTTCGGCCTGCGGTTGCTGGAACGGGCCTGAACCGCATGGGTTGCCGCTATGATGCGGTAACACTTGGCTGCAGGGATTCACGCCAATGAGGTTTACCACCGTCGGCCTGCTGGGCGCGCTGTGCCTGGCCGGCACCCCGGTCGCTGCCGCGCCGCAGGACGATTTCGACCGCTGCCTGGCCACGTTGCAGCCGCAGGCGCTCAAGCAGGGCGTCAGCGCGGCCGGGTTCACCCGGCTCACCGCCGGCCTCACCCCGGACCTGAGCGTGTTGCCGCTGCTGGATGCGCAGCCGGAGTTCACCACGCCCTTGTGGGATTACCTGGCCGCCCTGGTCGATACCCAGCGCGTCGACGATGGCCGCGCCCGCCTGGACCAGCACCGCGACCTGCTCGCCCGCGTATCGGCGCAGTACGGCGTGGATCCGGCCACCATCGTCGCGGTCTGGGGCGTGGAGAGCGATTACGGCCGCGTGTTCGGCAAGCGCCCGCTGCTGCAGTCGCTGGCCACCCTGTCCTGCAACGGGCGCCGCCAGCCGTTCTTCCGCGGCGAGCTGCTGGCCCTGCTCAAGCTGCTCGACGCCGGTGATCTGAGTGCCGATGGCCTGACCGGCTCCTGGGCCGGCGCCTTCGGCCACACCCAGTTCATGCCCTCCACCTATGCGCGTATCGCGGTGGACGGCGATGGCGATGGCCGCCGCGACCTGGTCGCCAGCATTCCCGACGCGCTGGCTTCCACCGCCAACTATCTCAAGCAGGCCGGCTGGCGCACCGGCCAGCCGTGGGGCATCGAAGTAAAGATCCCCGCGGGCTTCAATCCCAGCTTGGCCGGGCGCACCCAGCGCAAGCCGCTCGCGGCCTGGCGGGCATTGGGCATTGCCCCCATCGGCGGCGGCGCGCTCGCGCCTGCGGGACTGCCCGAGGATGCCAACGCCGCGCTGCTGCTGCCCACCGGTGCCCAGGGCCCGGCCTGGCTGGTGTTCCGCAATTACGATGCGATCTACGCCTACAACGCTGCGGAGAGCTATGCCCTGGCCATTGCCACCCTGAGCGACCGCCTGCGCGGCGGCCCCGGCATCGTGGCGGCCTGGCCCACCGACGATCCCGGCATTGGCCGCACTGAACGCCGCGAGCTGCAGACCCTGCTGCTGGCACGCGGCCACGATATCGGTGCCGCCGATGGCATGGTCGGCACTGCCACGCGGCGTGCCATCCAGACCGAACAGCAGGCGCTGGGCTGGCCCAATCCGGACGGCCGCGCCGGCCAACGCATCCTCACCGCGCTGCGCAGCGCACCCCCTCTACCCAAGCCCACTACCGCCATGCCCGACACCACCGCGTTCTCCCTGCCGCCCAACCACGCCCGCCTCGTGCAGTCGCCGGCTGCCCCCGGCGCCGCGCTGCCGAAGCTGGAGGGCCTGAGCATCGTCGACATCCAGGGCTTCCCGGCCTGGAAGGTGGAAACCCCGCTGGCCACTGCCGCGATCTCCGTGTTTGGCGGGCAGCTGCTGTCCTTCATTCCCAAGGGCGGCCAGGACGTGCTGTGGCTGTCGCCCACCGCGCAGGCGCTGCCCATCCCGATCCGCGGCGGCAGCCCGGTGTGCTGGCCGTACTTCGGCAAACAAGGGCAGGGCAGTGACGTGCCCTCGCATGGCTTCGTGCGCAACGTGCCGTGGACCCTGCAGAGCGCGCAGCGCGAAGCCGATGGCACCGTGGTGCTGACCCTCGCCCCGCCGGCGCTGGACACCCTCGACCTGCGCCTGAGCATGCAGCTGCGGATCGGCCGCACCCTCGAACAGCGCCTGGTCACCGAGAACACCGGCCGCCAGCCGGTCACCTTCACCCAGGCGCTGCACAACTACTTCAAGGTCAGCGACGCCATGCAGGTCAGCGTGTCCGGGCTGGATGGCCTGACCTACCTGGACAAGTTCGAGAACTACGCCACCCCGCGCACCCAACAGGGCGACTGGTCGCTCAACGACCCGCGTGACCCCGGCCGCAGCGACCGCATCTATACCCAGGCCGGTGGCCGTTACGTGCTGAAAGACCCTGGGCTCAAGCGCAGCATCGAGATCAGTACCCAGGGCAGTCGTTCGCTGGTGGCCTGGAACCCCGGCCAGGCAGGAGCGGCGAAGATGGCCGACGTCGGCGCCGGCTGGAAGCACTATGTGTGCCTGGAGGCGGCCAACGCCGGCCCGGACGTGGTCACCCTGGCCCCGGGCGCGCGCCACAGCCTGGTGCAGACCCTCCGCGTCCTGCCCCAGTAAGCGCGGCCAGCGCTCAGGGCAGGGCGGGACCGCGCGGCCGCAAGGCGACCAGGCATATGCCGCCGGCCACCAAGCCCCAGAAGGCAGAGCCGATCCCGCCCAGCGACAGGCCCGAGGCGGTCACCAGGAAGGTGACCAGTGCGGCCTCGCGGTCGCTTTCCTCGCGCAGGGCCATGGCCAGGCTGTTGGCGATGGTGCCGAACAAGGCGATACCGGCGACGCAGGCCACCAGTTCCTTCGGGAAGGCGGCGAATACCGCGGCCACCGTCGCGCCGAACAGGCCCACCACGATGTAGAAGGCACCGGCGGCCACGGCAGCGGTGTAACGCCGGGCCGGATCCTCATGCGCTTCGCGTCCCATGCAGATGGCCGCCGTGATCGCCGCCAGGTTGAGGCCGTAGGCGCCGAACGGGGCCAACACCATGTTGGCCACGCCGATCCAGCCGATGACGGGGGAAATCGGGGTGTCGTAGCCGGACGCCCGGATCACGGCGACCCCGGGAATGTTCTGCGAGGCCATGGTGACCACGAACAGGGGCAGGGCGATGCCGAACACCGCCGGCCATGACAGGGTGGGCCAGGTGAACACCGGCATGGCCAGTTCGAGCCGCAGCTGTTCGGCATGCAGCAGGCCCTGTGCGGCGGCAACGCCCACGCCCACCAGTAGGGTGGCAATCACCGCGTAGCGGGGGAAAAGCCGGCGCCCGACCAGCCAGGTCGCGAACATCGCCAGCGCCATCCCCAGCTGCGTGCCCATGGAGACGAACACCTCCAACCCGAAGCGCAGCAGTACGCCGGCCAGCATGCCGGCGGCCAATGCCATCGGCACGCGGCGCATGACCTTGGCGAACACACCGGAGAAGCCGGCCAGCATCCCCAGCACCGCCGCCAGTACGAATGCCCCGATGGCATCGCCATAGGCCACCGCGCCCGTGCCTACCACCAGCATCGCGGCACCAGGGGTCGACCATGCAGTCACCACGGGAACGCGGTAGCGCAGCGACAGCCCGATGCAGGTCACGCCCATGCCCAGGCCCAACGCCCACATCCACGATGCGATCTGCGCCTGCGTTGCACCGACCGCCTGTGCGGCCTGGAACACGATCACCGCGGAACTGGCAAAGCCGACCAGCACTGTAATGAAGCCTGCGACCACGGCGGGCAATGAGAGATCGCGCAACAACGAACGCTTGGCAACCGCAGACATGACGCATGCTTCCCTGACGACAAGAAGCTGCATTGTTGGCAGCCCTGCGCAGCACGCGCAACGCGCGTGCTGCGCATCGCCGTTGGCGCTGTGCCCACACACGGCAGGTACCGGGCGTGTGTCGGTACGAATTGAAAAAAGCGCTTGACGAATTTCGAGAAGTCTTTAGTATTCGCTCCCTCGCTGCGACGCGGTCTTCACCCCGGTGAACACCAAACCAAAGCGGCGGCAACATCCTTCGAAACAAGGTGTTGACGGAAACGAAAAGCCTGACATAATAGGCGGCTCGCTTCGACGAAAAGACCTCCGGGTCGCACAACGAAGCAGCATCGGCAACAACGTCCACTTCGGTGAGGCGGCCCTCGAAAAAGGGTGTTGACGAAGCGGAAAAGCCAGCTATAATGGGCGGCTCGCAACGACGGAAACGTCGGGGCACACGGAGAAAGGC